>JAYVCO010000225.1:0-3453 GCA_043749935.1 Planctomycetia bacterium | reverse complement strand
GCACGTAGGGCTGATGGGTGATTGGGGCGGAGGGCGAAGGCGTTGGGCCGCCTGGTTTCTTTTCCGTGGTCGGAGGAGCTGCCATGGACACCATTCCAGCAGGTTTGCGTTAAAAGAAATCGACCAGTGACCGAGGGTACCCCCCGCAGAGCCCACATTCTATCGAGCCGGCCATTGGCCGACTATCTCGCGATTCTGGCCGTCTGGGAGACCGTAGTGGCCCCGTCGGCAGCCTTGGGTATGCGAGTTGCGTTGTCCTGTGGAAACTGACTTTCTGGAGTAGTTTGGGACCAGTTTGCCCAAATTGTCGCCGTAGCGTGCCCCGGTTTTAGGCAGTCGAGTCGTAGCTTAGGCGTAAATGATCTCTAAAAAAAGGCCTGACGCAATGGCGGTCAAAGTAATTGCTCCTGGCGTCGTACTGTTGGCCTTGGGTCTGGTTGCCATGGAGCGAGGCGGCTGGGGTCTCTCAGGTCTTTCGGCCGAAAAGCCGCTCGCGGGTTCCCCGCAAAGAGTTAGCATGCGAGTGATGCGCCCGGTAGTCGCGACCCTGGAGACGAAATCGACAGCACCCATTCCTACAACATTCTCCAAACCAACCGAACTCGAGCCGTTGCCAACCGCCACCCTGACCGCCGATCCCTCTCACGTGGTCGATGTGTGTGCCAGCGTCGAAGGTCGAATTGTCTCGGCCGGATCGGTGGCGTCCAAAATCCAAAGTGCCCCAGGCGTCGAAATTCACCGTTCTTTGCATCCCGGTGACAAAATCAGAAAGGGCCAGGTCCTGGCAACTCTCTGGAGCCCTCAAGTGGGAGAACGAAAAAGCCGGTTCTTGGCTGCGGCCTCTAGATTGATGTTCGACGAGACGTCGCTCGATCGGCTCCGCCACGACAAAGCCAGTGCGAGCACCATTGCCGAAGCCGAACGTCACTGCCGGATGGACAAAACAAGCCTGGCTCGCGCCGAGCAAGCGCTTCGAGAAACGGATTTCACCGAAGACGATATCGCGGCCGTTCGCCGTGCGGCCGCCGAACTCCATCAGGGACAACCAGACTACAGCCGGGCCGAAACCTGGGCCGAAGTTGAATTGCGCGCGCCGCACGACGGCGTGCTGCTGCAAGCGAGCGCTGCACCTGGAGGTGCGATCTCGGAGGGAGTCGTGCTGTTCCGAATCGCACTGGATAAGTCCGCGGTTGACGCGACTGGTGCGAGCGAAAGCCTGGACGACGAGTGGTTGGCTGCCGAAGATCGTGTCGATCCTTGACAGTCCGCGCTCCCCGATAATCACGGTAGCGGCGGGACACCTTTCTCTTATCGTCGGGCTCTTCTAATCGGGTGGCGTCTCGCTGGCCGCCCGGGCGACCGATTCGATCGCGATCGCTGCCACGGCCGATCCGTAGTCCAGATCGATGTTGGCCATCGTATCGTGGGTATCGTGGTAGCCTTTGCGGTTGATGTCGTAGTTTTCCATGAACAACACGACGGGCACGCCCGCATCGGAAAAGATCTGGCCGTCGGTGTTATACAGCGTGCTGCGCGGATCGTAGCTGGGGCGGACCTCGCCGTAGAGGTGTGGGTGCTGGGCGATTGCCGGCAGAGTGATGGCGTCGGCGCTGCGCTGGCCTCGCCCGCAGCCGCGTCGCTGGGGTTTTGCATTCCACTTGGGCGCCAGTTCGTTCCAGGTCCGATTGGCCACGTGCGCCTGATAGGCCAGCCACATCGATTGGCGGCTGGTGCCCGGACAAATCTGGAAGACGTCGCGGTCGTGCTCGTTGTTATGCGCCACCATGTCGAGCACGTAGACACCCTGCACTCGCACGTGTGGGAACTTTTTAGTCCGTTTGCTGCCGGAGAGTCGCAGCTCGAGCGTCCCTTCGACCAGGCATTGGCAAAGATGCCGGGCGCCCATGCAGTCGGATGGGAACTCTTCCCCGGTCAGGTGAACCAGCCAGACGTCGCAGGCCAGTTTTCCAGCGCGGCTGAGTTCCATTAAGTGGGGAGCGCCGAGCATCAGCGCCGCCGTGGCCGAATGGTTGTCGTCGGCGCCGGCGGCTGCCAATCGCGGACCGCCGCCGCCGTGGCCATATCCGTACTCGTCTTCCATATAGGCCGTGTCATAGTGGTCGGCCATGATCACGGCACGCGAGCGGTCGCGCCCGGGAATGACGACGACCAGATCGCGCTCGTAGGTCTCATTGTCCTGATTCTTTGCCCAGCCCCCTTGCCAGCCATAGTCGAACTCAGTGCGCCATTTGAATGGCAGCTCCGTAGCAATCGCCTTGCCGGTCATTTCCTGTTGCGCAATCAAATCGCGATAGTAAGCCAGCAGGTGGTCGCCCAGCGCTTCGAGGTCGCGATGATCGTGCACGAGTCGTTTTTCAGTGGCGCAATCGCGCACGCAATCGGCGTTGTCCTTGTTGATGTATTTTCCGGCCGAGAGCTCCGCAATCGTGCTCCAGTATTTCTTTTCGAACGCGCGCGTGGCGGTTTTTCCGAAAGTGAGCGGCTTGGGAACCATGGCGCGCTTGGACTTGGCAGTAGGGTCGGACTCAACGCATGCGCGCAAGTCAGTCACAAGGGCCGGTATTTTGAGCGATCGATGGTGGCCAACGGAGAGCGAGTCGAGCCAGCCCTCGAGGCTTTCGTGCTTGGACACAGTCAGCAACCCGCGGGCGAAACTCGGTTCCAACGGCGATCCCGTGATCTGTCGCGTGTCGAGCAGTTTGCGAACGTTGATCGCCGTGCGATGACAATGGGGATCGCCATTGGCATCGAACACTTGCACGTTCGTTTCGTGCGCTGGCCGGTTTAATAATCGGGGCCAAAGCTCAACGGGCCGCTCGAGATTTGGGCGCTGGGCTTTGTAAGCCGTCAGATATCCTAGTGGCGCATCGGCCAGGACCGTGGGCTGGTCGGACGAGCGAGAAAAATACGCCACGAGTGGCCGCTGCCAATAGACTTCGTGCAATTCGACCCGCATGGCCGGGAACATGAACCGATAGCCGAACATTCCGCCCTCGGCAAGTGCGCCGGCCGCCTCGACCAGTTCACGACGCTTGGCCCCCGGGCCGTCGAGCAATCGTTCGAAGTCGTGCGTCCAAATCTGCGAGTTGCGGGCCATCGGCTTGCCGTACAGGCCCAAATCGTCGGCAGCCGTGCTGAACAAGACGTGGGCCGTGCGGTCTTCCTGCGCCGTTACAGCCAATTCATCTTCGTCGCGATGCACGCGGGCCCAACGATGCGTGCGGCGGTAGTAATTGCGGATCGGGCCACGAACCCCGTTGGGGCCTTCCGCGCCGGGACGTGGCTCGTGCAGCCAGCCAGACTGCGGCACGCGAATGCCTCGCGGAGCCGCATGCCGCTCGAGCGAGTGCAGCAGCGGGATCTGCGTTGCCATTGGCAACTGCCCGGCCAGCTCCAGGTAAGCGCGCGCGCCCCAAAACACCAGGCTGCCCG
>JAYVCO010000224.1:0-12533 GCA_043749935.1 Planctomycetia bacterium | reverse complement strand
TTGGAAGGGAGCGGCGTGGTGCTGGAAGGGGACGTCGAGCATCCTTTGGCGGCCGGCGACTTCCTGCTGGTTACGCCAAACGAAGTCCACCAGTTTCGCAACACGGGCTCGGCACCTCTCAAGTTCTTGTGCATGGTGCCCAATTCTTCCGTAGGCCAAAAAGTCACCGTGGCTGCCGAGTGCAGCCGGCCGACGTTATGAAGCACTCGCTCCCAGGTTTGAAAGTCCTGGCGAGCCACTGGGCCTGCGTTCTGGACGCGCTCGGCCGTGGCCGATGGGGCCTGATCCCATGAAGTCACCTGACGCGGCCGCCGAGATTGAAAAGCTGCGCGACAAAATTCGCGATCACGACCGCCGGTATTATGTCGATAATCAACCGGCCATTTCAGATCTCGAATACGATCGGCTGATGGAGCAGCTCAAGCAGCTCGAAGCCGAACACCCGGAGCTGATTACGCCCGACAGCCCCACGCAACGCGTCGGCGGCCAGCCGGTCGCGCACTTGAAGCCGGTCGAGCATCGCGTGCCGATGCTGTCGATTGAAAACACGTACAGTCTGGAAGATCTGCGCAAATATGGACAGCGGATCGCGAAGCTCTTGCCGGGCGAAACGGTTGCCTGGGTCGTGGAGCTGAAGATCGATGGCGTGGCTGTGTCGGTGACCTTCGAGGACGGCCAGCTCGTACAGGCGGCAACCCGGGGCGACGGCCGCACGGGCGACGACATTACGCACAACATGCGCACGGTCGTCGACTGCCCGCTCTCGCTGCGCGACAAGCCGCCTCGTTTGTTGGAGGTGCGCGGTGAAGTGTACATGACTAACTCCGACCTGGTTCGCTTGAACGAACAGCAAGCCAAGCGCGGCGAGGGGCTGTACGCGAATACTCGCAACTGCGCCGCCGGCGCGATCCGACTGCTTGATCCGCGGCAAGCCGCCGGCCGCCGGTTGCGGCTGTTTTGTCATGGCGTCGGCCATACCGAGGATCTCAAGGCCAAAAACCATACGGAGTTCCTGACCGAGCTTCGCCGCTATGGACTGCCGGCAACGCCGCACGTTGAGTGCTTCGAGAACTTCGACGGGGCCGTGAAACACTGCGAAGAGCTGATCGAGCGACTGCACGAGCTGGACTTCGAGGTCGATGGCCTGGTGCTGAAGGTCAACGATTTTCAGCAGCGCGAGCGATTGGGAAGCACCTCGAAAAGTCCACGCTGGCTGATTGCCTACAAGTTCGAAAAATACGAGGCAGCCACTCGGCTCGCGGACATTCGCGTGCAAGTGGGCAAGACCGGCACGATCACGCCCGTAGCCGATCTGGAGCCGGTCGAATTGGCCGGCACGATCGTCAAGCGCGCGAGCCTGCACAATGCAGACGAAATCGAACGCAAGGACGTGCGAGTGGGCGACGTCGTGGTGGTCGAAAAAGCGGGCAAGATCATCCCGCACATCGTGCGCGTCGAGAAAGCAGAACGCCAGGGCCGCCCCCGAAAGTTCGTATTTCCCACGCACTGTCCGGAGTGCCAAACACCGTTGGTCAAAGACGCCGGCGGCGTTTACATCCGCTGTCCAAATCCCGAATGTCCGGCGCAAGTCAAAGAGCGGCTGCGATACTTTGCCAGCCGCAACGCGATGGACATCGAAGGACTGGGAGACAAGCTGGTCGATCAATTGGTCAAAACCGGCGCGGTCAAGCGGTATGGAGATCTCTATCGCTTGAACCTCGAGACGCTGACGGACTTGGAACGGATGGGCCGCAAATCTTCCGAGAACCTGCTGGAAGCGATCGAGGCGAGCAAAGCACGAGGCCTCGCCCGGTTGCTCAATGCACTCTCAATTCGCCACGTGGGCAGCCGAGTGGCCGCGGTGCTATCCGAGTATTTCGAGACAATGAGCAAGCTGCAGCAAGCCAGTATGGATGAGCTCTCCGAAGTCAACGAAATTGGACCGGTAATCGCCGAAAGTGTCCACGCGTTCTTGCAAAGTCCGTTCGGTCACGAGGCGATCGAGGACTTGAAGTCCTTGGGCGTCAAGATGAGCGCCCCCCGCGCGCCGCGCCCGCAGGCCAACGAAATCGCGGGCAAGACATTCGTCATTACCGGCACGCTGGAAAAATACGGCCGCGAGGAACTCGAGGAGTTGATCACGCAATTGGGCGGGCGGGCGGCCTCGAGCGTATCCAAGAACACCGACTATTTGATCGCCGGCGCAAAGGCCGGCAGTAAGCTGGAAAAAGCCCTGGCGCTGGGGATTCCCGTGCTCGACGAACAGCAGCTTGAAGCGATGTTGAAAAAGTGACATGATGGACGCATGCAGAACGAATTCGACTTTTCGCAAGGCGGCGCTCGGCAATGACGGACACGCCCTATAACGATGACTTCTTCGCCTTGCACGAAAAAAGCTCGCGCGAGAGCGCTCGACGGATCATTCCGCTCGTGCTGGAGTACCTGCGGCCGGCTAGCGTGGTCGACGTGGGCTGCGGGATCGGCACCTGGCTCGTCGAGTTTCGAGACGCCGGGATTACCGATTTCTTGGGCGTCGACGGTGACTATGTCAATCGCGCGAACCTGTTGATCGATCCATCGCGATTCATTGCCCGGGACCTGGCCCAGCCGCTGGCCTTGAACCGTCGATTCGATCTGGCCGTGAGCGCTGAGGTGGCGGAGCACTTGCCGGCGGAGTCGGCCTCAACGTTTGTAGGATCCTTGACGCGGCTCGCGCCGGTCGTGTTGTTTTCCGCCGCCATTCCTTACCAGGGCGGACACAACCACCTCAACGAACAATGGCCGGAGTATTGGGAGCAGCATTTTCTGAACTACGGTTTCGTCGTGGTCGACAGCCTGCGGCGACGGATCCGCCGGATCGCTGAGATCATGCCATGGTATCGGCAGAACTTGCTGTTCTTCGTGCAGCGAGACCGCCTGGCCGAATTCCCGGCCCTCGCCGCTGCTTTCGAGCCGAGTCCAAGGGCTGCTCCATTGTCGTTCGTCCTGCCCGAATTCTTCGAATGGCGACAGAAAACTATAAACGAACAACTTCGGCTATCGATGTGTACGTCGATGCGCTACGCGGTCGGATTGCGAGAGATCAATTTGATTGCTTTTCCCGATTGGAGCCAGCCGCGCGACGTCATTGTGCGAGAGATCCGGTCATTATTGACCGCCACGCTAACGCATCCCGATCGTCGGCGAGTGACTGTCGTGTTCTATGCGAGACAAGAGAAGAATACGGATCTGATCAATCCGCTGCTCGACCTGGCATGCGAAATCGTGCGCCCGGGCGGAGTTCCGCTGCCCGATGGACCGGGCGTTGCCGCCGTAGGCCCGTCGTTCGGTCCCAGGCAATGGGAAGTTCTCTTGAATTGCCTTCAGGCCCGCGTTGTCCTGCCCCATGAAGATGCCGGAACCATTGCCACCATGGGAGGGCTTCAACTGCCCACGGTCGCGCTGGCCGCGGTGCAAACCGGCAACAAACTTGTTGGATGATAGCTGGCGATTGTTGCGGGCCTGCAGTGCTTTAGGGTTCGCCGATCTCTTTGTAGCTGGCTCAAAGGCGAACTTTCGCTAGGACCGGTGCGTATAACCGGGTATGAACGCGCTTTGGCCATTTCTGGTGTGGATGTGCATGGCACTAGCGGCCTTGCCCATCGCACCGTGTGCTTTCCTTAGCACTTGCCACGGCGAGACTCAACCGGTTATTCCGGAGGAAGCATCCCACCGCGCGTGTTGCGATCAACACGTCCCGTCTCCCGGGAATTCGTCACGCGCAAACTTTCCACCACCGTGCTCACGTGCGTGTTGCCGCGTGAGCACGGTGGCTCCTATGGCACCCAAGCTGGCGATCGACGAACAGCCGTCGCTGGCCGCGAACGTGGCTTACTTCGCGCCGCAGTCCATCTGGAGCGGGCTCGATCTGGCCCGCACGGATGCGATTTTTACGGCGACTCGATCGCTGCAAATTCTCCATTGCCAGTGGCGTTGTTGAAACTTTTGCGCTTGCATGCCCCGGCCTTTGTCGAAGGCGCGCAAGACTAAAGAGAACCCGACGAGTCACATTCTTTTCACGAACCTCTACAAGGCTTGGAGATACTCTCATGATACGTGCATATTACAAATCCGCCGCTGTCGCGCTTTTAGGCATTGGCAGCATTGTTTCGGCCAGCGCATTTGCCGCTGAGCCGGCGAAGAAAAGCTGTTGTGACCAGAAGTTGGCTTGCTGCAGTGCCAATCAGGCATGCTGTGCGGCGCCAGCCAAGTTAGGCTGCTGCGACAAGGGATTGGCATGCTGCAAGAGCGACAAAGCTTGCTGCACCGGCCCACAATCCTGCTGCGTCGAAGGCAAGGACTGCTGCGATGAGGCGAAGGCTTGCTGCGGAACCAAAGCCGAAAAGCAGGCCGCCAAGGCTCCCACGGCAAGTTGCTGCGCAAGCAACGTCGCGGTTCGTCAATAACCGGTTGCTTGGCTAGATAGAAAACACTTCAATGTGGTCGGCCACGCGTCTGGTATTTGCCCAGGCGCGTGGCCGATTTTTTTGCGCGCGTTGAATCTCGCCAATCCTGGCATTCACTTCGCGAGGCAATCCGTCGCCCGAGTTGCTCGCTTCCGCTAGTTCGCCGTGGCGCCGCCGTCGATCACGATCACTTGTCCGGTGACATACGAGGATTCATCGGACGCCAAATACAGCGCGGCAAAGCCGATTTCGTCAGGCTGGCCGACGTGATTGATCGGCTGGTTGGCCTCAAGCTTGGCGCGATACGTCTCGTTTTTCCAGAAGAACTCGCTGAAGTCGGTTTGGATCAAGCCTGGCGCGATGGCATTGACTCGCACGCCTTTTTGTCCCAGTTCGATCGCCCAACTGCGAGTCATCATGATCAGGCCCGCCTTCGTGAAGCTATAAAGCAACCCGCCGACTTGCGGCCGCAGGCCGGCAATCGAAGCGATGTTGATGATCGAGCCGCTCTTCTTTTTGATCATGCCCGGCGCGGTCAGCCGAATCAGGCGCAAGGCCGCCTTGATGTTGACTTCCACCATCTTATCGACCATGTCGTCGGTCACTTCCAGCGCCGGCCCTTGGCCGATGTTGGTGGCGCTATTGTTGACCAGAATGTCGACGGGGCCCAGTTGCTTCTCGATGTTCTGCACCAGGCTCTCCAACTGCTCTTTGCGGCCGACGTGGCACTCGATGGGCACGATCTTGCCCGGCAAGCCGGCGAACTCGTCGGCGGTAGCTTTGAGGTTTTCCATCTTGCGGCTGGCGATGACGACGCTCGCCCCGGCTTCCGCAAACTTCTTTGCGATCGCCTTGCCAATGCCTCGTCCGCCGCCGGTGACCAGGGCCACTTTGCCCTTCAGACTGATCGTTGCGCTCATGATGTTTTCCGCTTTTCCGAAAGTGTGATGGTGATGGGTGAAATGTGTCCGCAGTTATCTGGTTCGCCCCTCGAACTCGGCAATTCGCTCGCGAATCACCTGCGGAAGCGGCGCTTTCTGGTTATTCCAATAGTCATAAACCACGACGCGCTGTTGGCCTTCGGCGATCAGTTGCTTCTGCGCGTGGCTAACAATGATGGTGTGCATCACGAACCGGTCGGCCTCGACGTCGCTGATCCGCGCGCCGATCGAAACGTCATCCGGATACGACAAAGGACGGCGGAAACGGCAATCGGTCCAAGACAGGATCGGGCCAATGCCGGTCTCATCCTGCAATTTCGAAAAGCCCAAGAGATCGAAGTATCGCAACCGCGCATGCTCGATATAGCGGAAGTACATCACATTATTGACGTGCCGATTGGCATCCATATCGCCCCAGCCGACCATGGTCGTGACCACGACCGGATACGGCTCGAGAAACGCCGCCACGGCGGGATCTAATTGCGCAGGTTCCACTCGTGCTCGTTCCTCAGATTGATCTACCGTCCGTTCGGTACGTTATCACTATTAAACTCGGAAGGAAAGGGGCGCACCGGGCGACGCCACTCAAACCCGAAACCAACCGTTTGCGACTTTAATACGACCCTTCATGCACCGCGCGCCAAGCTTCTTGGCTGAGCGCTCCGACCTGTCGGTTGAGGTGGGCGAAGCGCTCGTCTTTCGTGAAACCTTGGACGTAGCGATAGTAAATCTGCTGGATGATGACCGCGACTTTGAACAGGCCGAAGCTGTAATAGAACAGCACATTCGACGTATCGAAGCCCGACTTTTCGGCGTAGTAGTCCGTCAGCTCGCGGCGAGTCAGGCTGCCGGGCAGCTTTGTGGGCCCGAAGGCGTAAGTTTGAAGCGGCGCGGGATCCCCGGCTTCGACCCAGTAGGCCAGCACAGTGCCCAAGTCCATCAGCGGGTCGCCGAGAGTACACATTTCCCAATCGAGCACGGCGACGATCTTCGTCAGGTCGTGGGCGTCGAGCATGACGTTGTCGAACTTGTAATCGTTGTGTACCAGCGACGCGGCGCTCTGCTTGGGGATCCGCCCGGGGAAGAGCGTCATCAGGTCCTCCATTTCCTTGACGTCCTCGGTCCGGCAGGCGGCGTAGCGCTTGGCCCAACCCTCGACTTGCCGCTGCACGTAGCCCACAGGCTTGCCTAGATCGCCGAGCCCCGCGGCTTCGTAGTCGATGTGGTGAAATCGAACCAGGTTGTCGATAAACGCATGGTTCAACTTTCTGACGGTCGCCGGCTCCATCGAAAAATCCGGCGGCAGGTGGCGGCGCAAGATCACGCCATGGCGCCGCTCCATGCAATAGAACGGCGCGCCGAGCACGGAGTCATCCTCGCAATAGATCACGGGACGCGGGGCCGGCTCGTAGACGGCGTGCAATTTCGAGAGCACGCGATACTCGCGGCCCATATCGTGCGCGCTTTTCACGCGATTGCCAAACGGCGGTCGGCGCAGCACCAGTTGCAAATCGCCCAGGCGAATCAGGTAGGTCAGATTCGAACTGCCGCCGGGAAATTGTTCGACCACCAACGGACCACGCGTGCCCGGCAGGTTTTTGAGTAGATAGGCCTCGAGCGCCTCGGCATTCAGCTCTTCGCCCGGCCGGATCGGCTTGGTGGTATCAACAAGATTGCTCATCAGTCGTCTCCCGCGCTGGCGGTTCGGTAGTTCTCTTTGTTTCTAGCGGCCGTTCGGTCCTAGCGATATGTCCACAGCGAGGAATCTGGCAAATGCGGGTAGGCATTGAAGCCTTCCAGGGTCACGCGATGGCGGTTGAAGACAAAATCGGTGACGGTGCAGTTCCGCACTCGCCAACCCAGGTCGAGTGCGATGCGATCGCTACATCCCAAGGCCAGTTGCAGACTGACCGTGATTGCGCCGACGGAAGTAAAGGCCGCCACGCTGCGGCCACGCTGCTGGCCGGCCATCATCTGTTTCATACCCGCGCCCACTCGCTCTTGAAACGCCCGCCACGGCTCGACGCTCGGAGCCTCGACCAGCCCTTCGACCCACAGGAATACGATTTGCTCGAACATTAGCTGGAACGTCCGGTGCTTGTCGCGCGAGGCTTCTGCTTTCTGGTAGGCCGCGTGCAATTTCCCGACGTGCGGGTGCGCTTGTACGATCTCGTCGATCGCCAGTTTGATGAGCCGATCGGCCTGGTGCTCGTCGAGCTCCGGCAGCCGCTGGGCTTCGGGCCAGGGCAGACCGGCCTTGGCGAACGCCTCGCCGGCCAGAGCGGCCGTTTCAATCTGCCGAACGCGCGGACCAGTGTAAATCTCGTCGAAGCGCACGCCGCGCTCGACCCAATACTGGCCCAAACGTCGGGCCTGCTCTTCGCCAAGCGGAGAAAGCTGGTCGTAATTGTCGGAAAAAAAAGATGCTTGGCCATGCCGCACCAGTGCCAGTGTGCTCATCGTGTCTCTCGAATACCTTCGCTACTGCCTCTTACACCAAAACATCCTCACATCGACGTCGCGCCGCTCGCGGCTTCGATCTGGGCCTGGATCTTGCGCATGCCGCGAATCCAGCGATCGTAGTCGTTCGCCTTGCGCGAAATATACTCAGCCACGATTGGGTGCGGCAAAATCAAAAACTTCTCCGAGGCTAACCCCTCGATGACCGCGTCGGCCACCTGCTCGACGGTGACCGCCTCAGCCCGCAAAAACTCCGTGGCAGCTCCGGCATTGGGCCGCATCAACATGTTCGTGATGACACCTTGCGGGCACAGACACGAAACCTTGATCGCCGGACCATAGGTGATCGAAAGCCATTCGGCCAGCGCGACTGCCGCATGCTTTGTAACGGCGTAGGGTGCTGACCCGACCGACGTCAACAAACCGGCGGCCGAGGCCGTTTGCAGCAAGTATCCCTCGCCGCGTTTGACCATGCCTGGCAATACCGCGCGGGCCGCATAGACGTGAGCCATCAGATTCACGTCCCAAATCTTTTGCCAATCGCTGTCGGGAGCCTCTGGCCCCCCGCCCAATGCGATGCCCGCATTGGAACAAAACAAATCGATGGGGCCGTATTTCTGCACCGCCAACTCGACCAGATGCTTGATATCGGATTCTTTGCCGACGTCGACGGTCACGGAGAGCCCGCCAATTTCGCTGGCGACTTGCTTGGCGCCCGCGGCATCAAAATCGGCCACCACGACGCCCCGCGCGCCTTCGGCGGCAAACCGCAGACACAGCGCGCGGCCAATTCCGTTCGCGCCCCCGGTGACCACCGCGACCTTATCTTTAAGTAGCATGGAAAAGTTTTCCTGGTGTGACGACTATTCGTGTTTTCTAAGCTCGTTTTTCGCGATTGCCTCGCGATGGACTTCATCGGGGCCGTCGGCCAACCGCAACGTGCGAGCGTTGGCCCAGGCCTCGGCCAGGGGAAAATCGCCGCACACGCCGGCCGCGCCGTGAGCCTGGATTGCGCGGTCGATGACTCGCAAAGCCATGTTTGGAGCGTCGACTTTAATCATCGCGATCTCGGCCCGCGCAACCTTGTTTCCAGCAGTGTCCATCATATAGGCCGCCTTGAACGTCAGCAGCCGAGCTTGCTCGATCTCGATCCGCGAGTTGGCGATGTCAGCGCGCAGCGTTCCCTGGTCGGCGATCGGCTTGCCGAAGGCGATCCGCTTTTTTGCTCGTTTGCACATCATTTCCAAAGCCCGTTCGGCCAATCCGATCAGCCGCATGCAATGGTGGATGCGGCCCGGCCCCAAGCGGCCTTGCGCAATTTCGAAGCCCCGGCCCTCGCCCAACAACAAATTGCTCGCCGGGACGCGGGCATTTTCGTAGGTCATTTCCGCGTGGCCGTGCGGAGCGTGATCGTAGCCAAACACGCTGAGCATCCGCTTCACTTTCACGCCGGGCGTGTCGAGCGGCACGAGAATCATGGATTGCTGCTTGTGAGTTTCGGTTTTCGGGTTGGTCTTGCCCATGAAGATCGCGATCTTGCAGCGCGGGTCGCCTGCGCCGGAGCTCCACCATTTCTTGCCGTTGATGACGTAGCTATCGCCATCGCGGACAATGCTCGATTGAATGTTCGTGGCGTCGGAGGAAGCCACGTCGGGCTCCGTCATGGCAAAGCACGACCGGATTTCACCGGCCAAGAGCGGCTTGAGCCACTTGTCTTGCTGCTCCTTGCTGCCGTATTGGGCCAGCACTTCCATATTGCCCGTATCGGGAGCCGAGCAATTGAAAACCTCGGGAGCCATGGGCGAGCGACCCATGATTTCGCAGAGCGGGGCGTACTCCAGATTGGTCAAGCCCGCGCCATGCTCGCGATCGGGCAGAAACAGATTCCACAGCCCCGCGGCACGCGCCTTGGGCTTGAGTTGTTCGACGATCGCGGCCGGTTGCCAGCGATCGCCGGTGTTAATCTGTTCGTGCCACAGTTTTTCGTTTGGGTAGACGTGCTCCTCCATGAATGCGGTGAGCTTTTTCTCGAGTTCCTTGACCTTGGCGGAATGCTCGAAGTGCATACCTGCCGTCCTTTCTTGGAGGGTGTATTAAAACCGTTGGTAAATTCGCGTTGCTTGCCAGCGAAGTCGAAGCGGGTTACATTCTACCGAACGGACGGTAGAGTCGCCAACGACCGCCGGAAAATCAATTGCCCTGGCAGGTCCAGGCCGTCAAGCGTATCAAGTTTCTTTGTCGAATGCTCGGGAAAGGTGCTGCACTTATGGAACGCGCGGAGCAAGCCAAACTACTCGCGGACGTGGATGCCTATTGCCAGGAACTACGGCCGATCGAGGAGCTGTGCTATGTCGAACATCGCTATAACGAGCAGACGGTCACGCTGGCGAAGAAGCACAACATCCTGGGAATGCCTGTGCCTGTGAAGTATGGCGGCCGTGGTGCCGATTCGGTCACGTACGCCCGGGCTCTGGCACGCATTGGTCGCGAGGGGACCGGAGTGCGGACGTTCTTTTCGGGCCAAACGTCAATCGGCCAATACCCAATCATGCGCTATGGCAATGCCGATCAGCACTCCCGCTATCTGCCCGCTTCGTGCCGAGGCGAAAAGATCCTGGCGTTCGGACTGACCGAGCCCGATGCCGGTTCGAATCCGCTGGAAATGACCACCACCTACCGCCGCGTCGGTAATAAATATCTGCTCAATGGCGTGAAGTATCTGATTTCCAACGGCGGCATCGCCGACGCCGTGGTCGCCTTTGGCTATCCGGAAGACAAAACGGGAACCGACCGCCGAATGAGCGCCTTTATTGTCGACACCGAGGGCGCCACGTTCGAGGCCGAGGATTTGCACGCCAAACCGGGCATGTTCACGGCCAACACCGGGATGTTTCAGATGACCGATCATCCGGTTCCGGCCGAAAACTTGTTGGGCGAGGAAGGAAACGGTTTTCGAATCGCGATGGGCACGCTGGTTTCAGGCCGGCTAAGCGTGGCCTCCGGTTGCCTCGGGGTGATTGAAGACTGCCTGACCGAGGCCGTCTCTTATGCTCAAACCCGCGTGCAACACGGCAAGCTGATTGGCAAGCATCAACTCGTGCAAGAGCACATTGCTTATATCGAAATGGGCCGCGCGGCCAGCGACGCGCTGATCGAACGAGCCGCAAAGGCCAAAGACGCCAGCGACGCGGCACTCGGCGACAAACAGCTCTACACCGAGGCGGACATGCACGTGGCAAAGGCGAAGTTCTTTGCATCGAACGCCGCCTGGGACGCAGCCGACCGGGCCGTGCAGGTTTATGGAGGCCGGGGCTGGTCGGAGCTGTATCGCGTCGGCCGTCATCTGCAAGACGTTCGCGTCTGCCGGATTTACGAAGGGACCGACGAAATCATGAAACTGAAAATCGCCTCATCCCTGTTGGGGAAGGATTTCGCTGCGTTCGGTTGAGCGTAAAAACCAACGCGATTAATCCGCTTACTCGCCAAGTTGCTTGCGCACCTGACTCCAGGCGTGCCGAATCACCTGGTCAGCCGCGGCTTTGATCAAGCCAGGGCTGACTGCCGAAATCAGCCCTTTGAGTTGCTCGACTTTCGCGGTCCAATCCAATCGCGAGCCTTGGCCCTCAGCCGAAATCTTGAGTTGCGACAGGATCGTCATCGAAACGCCGATACCTTGCGCCTCGACCGACATCGCAGCGCTTTCCGGCGGGTTGACGTCGCCCAATTTCAACACCAATTTCATCGTTCCGCGCAAAAACGAAAAACCGGGTCGCACCACGCACTTCATCGTCCGCTCGTCGACTTTCTCCGACGAAACCAGATCGGGAATCGTGGCCGTCATCGCATCGAGATTCGTCAGCAACGAAAACAGCTTATCGGCCGAAGCGGTAAACCGCTCCTCGCCGCCGAATTCGGGTAGTTGGTTTGCCACGCGATCGGACCTTTGAAGAACTCGACAAATTGTAACACCGCTGTACCTCCGCAAAATTGTAAGGCCGTGCCGCTACCAACAGAAGGGGCGCCGCGCCGCGGGTAGAACGCTCGCCAAACCGTCTGGTCAAACCGCGGCCAAACGGCTTTAATGAAAGAACTCAAACCCTCCAAGCTCGGAGATTTCCCATGGCAGTCACCGATCCAACTCCTTATGCCTCTCCCGCCGCACCACAAACGGCCATTGCTACGAAAGTTGCACGACTTTGGCCGGGCCTTGTCCTGGTGGCAATTTTTTGGGGATTTGTGGTCGCGACACGCGTTTTCGACCTGACAATTGCAGGCGTGTTCCTCTCCGGAATGGCCGCCTCGCTCTTGTTGGCGCTAAGCTTTTCGATTTGGTGGTTGACCAATCGAACCGTCAGTTTTGGCGAACGCACGTTTGATTTTCTGGCCATGGTCATTGGCGGAATCGTTGCGGGAATCCTGTCCGACCCCTCCAACGGTCCGATCGGGGTGATCTTCATGGGCGTGCCCATGGCCTTCACCGCTTGGATGGCGTGGCTCTTGATATCCCGCAAACTTTCGGCCGGAGTACGACGTTGGGGGTTGCTCGTTGTGCTCGCTGTCGTTTGGGGTTCGTTCATTGTCACTCGGGTCGACGGTGTCGATGGCCAACACCAGGTGGCGCTTGCCTGGCGCTAGAGCCCCTCTGCCGAAGATCGCTATCTGGCCGAACGAGCACGCGCGGGCGACA
>JAYVCO010000223.1:0-2311 GCA_043749935.1 Planctomycetia bacterium | reverse complement strand
GGTCCCCAGTGGCCGTCCTGCGCGGCGGTGAAAGTAATTAGCGGTTTGCTTTTCGTGCGGTTTCCGGTTTCCTTGGCGACTTCCCAGACCTCGACTTTTGCTCCGGCGAGCGGAACGTTATTGACGTAGCTCTTCACGTAACCGCTGACCAGCGGTGCGGCCTGCGGTTCGATTTTCATGGTTTTGGGCTTTTCGCCGTCATTGAAGAAAGTGTAAATCGCCTCGAACGCCTCATCGCTCGTGCAGACCATCACGTGATCCTGGAAGTCAGGCATTTTAGCGGTCACGCCGCCGTCGGATGCTTGAGGTCCCCGCCCGCGGCTGGCGAAGTCGCCGATCCCACTGACGGCAATCGACGGCACGCCCCCTTTGTTCGTGGCAGGTCCGCCACCCATCGAGGCGTAGTGAGCAACCTTGGCGGCCCGTTTGGAATCGCTCAGATACGTTGCCGATTGCAGCGTGCCAAGCGAGTGGCCGACCAGATTCACCTTGGCATGGCCAGTGCGATCGATCACGTCATCGATGAATCTATCGAGCGCCTCGATAGTAGGAGTTGTGGTCAATGCCGTGGACGGTGCGGCGCTCGGCGTGCCTGCCGGCGCAGGAGCGGCCGGAGCGCCCGCGGCGGGCGGCCCACCTGGACTTCGAATACGTCCGGCGGTGCTGTAGTCGAAGGCAGCGATCCAAGTACCGGGATAGCCATTGCTCGTAAAGTGCATCGCCTGGCGTTCGAATTGCTCTCCCACGCCGTTAGCGCCATGGACGAAAACAACTGGGATCCGCTTCCTGTCCCCGCCCGCGTCGACATCTCCCTTGGGCGTTGGGTCCCAATCTTGCGCGTATCCTACGACCGAAAGAAGCGTCCACAAAACCGCTCCGCCACATTTCCGAATTGTCGACACCCGCAGTGCAGCCATGAGAATACCCTCTCGTCATGAAGTTGAATTCAAGCGGCCCGTGGAACACGTACTCTAAAAAGCTCCGGACTAGGATCGAGCCCACTACTGACAATCTGTTACAGTCCACACCAAAACGGCGAGTCATCCCGAGACGGCCGCAATCATAGCAGCAATGGAGCGAATTGCCACCCAATCGGCACTGATATGCACCGGCATTTATGGATAAACAAGTACATGGTCGGGCTCGCCGTCCTCGCCACTTCGGCTGTCTGCTAGTCGAACAAATTGAGATCTGAAAAGCAACAGGGTTGGCTAGATTGACATTTTGTCAGGATCAAGGTATCACCAAGCCTAAAGGAGCCCTTTGGTCTCCTTCGAATTGCCCAGCCGAACCAGGCAGCGTTATGGCCGAGGCCACCTATCAACCCGCCGGGAAGCGCGCTTCCCAGATTCTGCTGACGGCGCGAGACCTCTTCTTCGCCGATGGTTGGGATCGCTTCAGCGTAGAACGGATCGCGGAAGTCATGGAGTGCTCTCGCCCGCTGGTCTATCGACATTTCTCTTGCAAGGAAGAAATCCTGTTAGCGCTGGCGATCGAGAGCAAACACAGGCGAGCCCGGTTGTACGAACGGGCGGTGATGTTTCAAGGGCGGCCGCGCGAAAAAATGCTCGCCATCGGCGAGGTCGAGACGTTCCTGTTGCCTTGCGATCTGCCCGTTGAGCTGCTGGTTGCCTCGACGTGCATGCGCGCCAAGACAAGTCGCCAGCGGCAAGAGGAATTGAAAGTGCTGGATGTGCGCGCGATTTCATTGGGCGCTAGTGTAGTCCGCGAAGCGGTCAACACGGGAGACTTGAAATTGCCGGGCCGAATGTGCCCCGAGGATCTGTTGTTTTTCATGTGGGCCAGCCGCTGGGGTGCATCTTCGATCATGCGCTCCGACACGCCCATCACGCTGGCGGGTGTGGCCGAGCCGGCGCTGGCGGTCGAATGGTCGCTAGGGCTGATGCTCGATGGCTACGGCTGGCAGCCGCTGAGCAATCAATGGGATTACAAAGGCACGCGAGAGCGAGTGCATACCGAGGCGTTTCCGCGTGATGTCGTCGAGGAAATTTTGAACAATTGAGATCGTCTCTGTCGTCTTGCGGCGGCAGTGCGGGGTTGGAGTCAACACCAAAAGGGAGGACAGCGGCTATGTGCCCGACGCAAAACCTTCGGTCCGGTTGTGATTTCGTGGATCGTCGTTCCTTTCTGACGACCGCGGCCCAGTTGGCCGGAATGGCAACTGCCAGTGTGATGTTTCCTGGCTTGACGCGGACGACTTTGGCCGATGAGGTCAATGCGCCCACGACTCCACCGGTGGCCACGCGCAACGGAAGAATTCGCGGGCTCACAGTCAATGGCGTGCATGCGT
>JAYVCO010000222.1:0-18770 GCA_043749935.1 Planctomycetia bacterium | reverse complement strand
GCATTGGTGAAACGCAGCCCATCGGTAAGCGTTTGCCCACCCGGCTCGACTACGGCAACGTCGCCGTTGATCACTAACTCGGGCAGGAAATAAGTCAGTGCCGGCATGCCGCTGGCCGGGTCCGGCGCAATCACGCCTGCCAACGGCGTAATCGGTCCACCATTCTGACTAATGCGCCCATTTCCGTTTTCGTCGAAGAAAAATTCGAACGTGGCATACGCTGAACCAGCGGTCATGAACAGGTACGCCATGGCCACAACGACGACGATCAAAGCGCGTCCCTTCGTTGATCCACCACACGAGCATCGAATCGTTTGCATTAGTCTTCCTCTAAAAAAAGATGTCGATCGTATTTGCTTAAACTTTATTAAAAACAATCAACCGAGTTTTCCATCTGGGCTGAGCCTGAAGCCGATCCAGGCTCGCACGAGATGTAACGTAATTCTCTCCGCCGCCAGCCCCAAGCTGCCAAGCCGATAAGACCAAACGTGGCGAGCACGAGAGTCGAGGGCTCGGGAACCAGGTTGTAGCCAATCACATCCATCAACTTGATGTCGTCGGCGGACATTGGATTGAGAACGCCCGAATTGCTGGAGGCATTGAACGAGTCGTTTGTCGCTCCTGACCAGTCGCTCAGGTCTCCGCCGCCAGTTCCGTTAAACGTATGAATCGGCGTCGTCCCGGCGTCGATCGAGAAATAGGTGCCGTTGACGGGAGTCAGGGCGAGGTTGCCAGCCGAGGTGTAGCGGAACAAGTCGATCGGCGAGTAGCGTCCATTGGCGGCGCCGTTTTGGGTCAAGCCATAGCGCCCCATGACCTCGGTGATCTCGTGGAGAGCGACTCCGATGAAATCGACCTTACCCGTCACAGCTCGATTGTTGGGATCGAACGTCCAAGTCGCCGCGCTGTTGAAGCCGACAAAGCCATCGGTTCCGGCCGCATTGCCCGCCAGCAGCCCGAGGGCCTTGGCTTCGCCATTGGACATCACGAATTTGGTGCCGCCGTAAGGATCGTCCGCCGGCAGATTGGCCACGGCGGTGATATCGCTGGCCGTCGCCTTGTCATTGGTCAGCGCCGTTTTCATCTGGGCGTACGAGTAAAAGCCCTGCTGGTTCGTCAGGCTTTGGCCTAGATTCCCGGGTGCTAGGTTATTGCCGTTGATCTTGCCCCAGCCGACCTGCATGTTGATCGTGATCGGATCGGCATACAGCGACTGCAAGAATTGAGTGGCGCCATCGAACGCCGTAAAGAAGTCGGCCGGAGCCCCGCTGGTGCTCGCGTCATACGTCACGTTGAACAACCCAGCCCGCGCCGACGGGAGGAGGGCACTGAGAAATGCGATCGCCAAGCCAATCCCGAGCGCGTAAGAACGTGGAGCGCGTTTTTGCATGAGCGATAACCCGTGAGATAGTGCTGGAGGAGAACGCAGGCCAATGACAAAGCGGATCGGATGGATCCCAGGCAACATACGCGAAACCGACTAGGCGGATTCGCGGACGCGAGTCATTAGCGGCACTCCAACACTGTGGGGTTATCTGAGCATTAGCACTTCAAAGCGGGACGCTTAACGCCAAGTCCATTGAGGGTTCCCCCTCGGCAGCCCAAGTTTAACAATCCCAGATGGTCCGTCAAGAAGATTTTAAGAATTCCTATGAATTCGCACGTAAAGCCCATTCAGCGGCCAACTTGCAGCCATACGGCCAACGACCTAAACGCTCATTCCATTGCCACCGCAGAGCGTTTGCGCCCTATGCTTGGCTATCTAAACCGGCCAGCCGATCGCATGGAGCGCGAGCCCTTTTCAGTGGATGGCGAGCTGTACGTGGTGACTCGAAACGCTGAGCTGGTGATGCACGACCTGAAGGTGAAGGCGCGCAATTTGGAGTGCAAGGGGCAGACGGGCGGAGAGCGCGGGCTCTGTTCGTCGCGGCGCAAGAAGGTCATTTCTTTCGCGGTCTCGAACTGGTTTTGTCATTCATGGTAGGGTTGGATTTCCACGAAGTTGAACGTCTGTTCCTGACCAAAACTGCCCGCAGGCTCCTGCTCTCTTTCCCAGTCCGACACGATCAGTTTTGCAGTTGTCCCTTTCGCGCTGAAAACTTTCCAATGATACGTGATCCAGACAGGGATGGGAGGCTCCGGGCCAGACGGATACATCTCCATGAATGACCTTCTGGTGTCGACATCGACACTTTCCACATCGACAGTTCCGATGAACTTGTTGGCCTCTTCCATCTTTTTTTTCTTGGGATTGACCAGATCATTGTAGTCACAGGAAAACATCTTCATGGAATAGAGTCTTCCAGGCTCTAGATCCTGGATGGTCTGCGAAAACGTGTTGGGGCCCTTCACACTTCGTTTCATGGAAAGAAAAGTGTCTCCGATATGTTCAGGATCGGCCGGACGACCCAGTCCCATATAGCGTCCCTCGATTCTGCCGTACCTTGGAAAACTTTTGGCTTGGATCGTGTCCTCTTCCGCAGGCCGCAATGTCCAGTCTTCGATTCCCTTCTCAAAATCCGCATTTTGGATGTGCCTCAGAAACAGGGGGTCGCTGGTCAGCATTTCTGTTTTGCCCTCAATGGCATAGTGCCGGTACAGTTTCCCCACGAACCTCACCGTTTCCTCGTCTGCCAATGTCGATGTCCACCATTCCAGTCCACTCATATCCGACATCACCGGATGATTTGCCACGATATTCATCTGCTGGTCCATCCAGACGTGGTAGTCGACATTCGGCAATTTGTTGATGCCTCCGGGCGGCATGGAAAACAGGCCAAAAGCAATGGCCATGTGCTGCTTCACTCCGGGCTCCTTGGCTTCCCAGTCTGCTATGCCATCGACAAAAGCTTGCAACGTGTCTCTGGAAGCTTGCTCACTGGACACTTCGAAAATATAGCGTTCCAGCGCGATACGATAGTCGCGGTCGATAATGGTTCGCACGAAAGTCGTGCCCGTGTCTTCGTAGTTCACTTTTTTTCCGCTGCCGCCAAAATAGGCGTATAGCAACTTGTGCTGATACCGGTCATCGGCACGCATTTTCGTGAAGGCCTCTTCATAGAGCTGATGCCGCCGCTGCGCCCGCTCTTGACGCTGTGGATTGGGCCGTGGCGAAGGGTTGTTCATCCCGAATTCATTGATAATGATCCCGTCCACAAACGGAGCTTTATCCAGAAAGCCGGTCCAGAATTCGAAATGCTCATCGGCTGTCTTGGCCTGAGCATTGATTCCGACTTCCGCGACGAACTTTTTCCCCTGGCGGTGCCAATCATCAATGACTGCCTGGGGCAGTTCGATGTTGTGGGGAACAATCAAAATGTTGACATTCGGCAAAATATCTTTTTTGAGAAAATCCATGTCGTAAAGACCATACGATTTAATCGCGGAATTGAATCCCAATCCGCAGTGAAGAAGTTCGGGGATCGCGATTACGACGAGTTTATCAACACTGGCTTCGCTGTCGCACTCCACTCGGATCTCATGTTCTCCCTTTGCCACATGACGCATTGCTTCGGCAGGCTTGTCACCACCTGACTCGTGAATGACGACGGCCCCATCCTTCGGCCCGCGATCGAGGGCGATCCTAACTTTTCCTTTGCCCTTGCAGGTTGCGGAAATGAAAATCCAGCCTGCGCTCGAGCGCGTTACGGTGAACGAGCTAGTGGGCTTTGAAATCGAAGAAACTTGGAGCAGCTCTGAAACGAGATTATTCCGCTTCTTTTCTCCCGCCGACAGAACGTTGGCCTCAATACCGCCGGCGAAGTCACAAGCAAGGATCGCCAAACAAAGCGAGGCAATAGCCGGTACTCTCATGGTGAACCATCTCTCTGCATGATCAACGTGCTCTTGTTGTATTTTCCGACAGCCATGACATGCCGGAAACCGCGTTTGCTATCCGAACAGATCCAGAATTGGCTGACCCGAACTGATGGGACGGGTGAAGCCGTCCTTGCCCAAACGAAGATCGAGCGGAACGCCCAGCGCGCGGTAGATCGTGGCGCCGAGGTCCTGTGGGCGCACCGGCTTGTCCTTCACGTAGGCCCCGATCTTGTCGGACTCGCCATAGACCATTCCGCCGCGAATCCCACCGCCGGCAATGATCGCGGAATAGCAGGAGGGCCAGTGCTGGCGCCCAGGATTGGCGCCGAGCGCATTGATACGCGGAGTGCGGCCAAACTCTCCGACGACCACCACCAGAGTGCTCTCAAGTAAGCCGCGCTGCTTGAGATCGACAAGCAACGCGGAAAGCGCTTCGTCGAGCCGCGGTAAGCAATAGCCCATGCCGTATGAACCAGTGCCAAAGGCATTGCCCATCCCCATTTCGCCGCCGTGCATGTCCCAGCTCGAACTAGGAGGTCCGCCACCCGTAGCGCCAGGGGCCGGGCCCGTCCAACCGTTGACCGTGACGAACCCCACACCCGCCTCGACAAGTCGGCGCGCCAGAAGCAGGTTTTGTCCCAGAGGATGCATGCCATAGCTTTCGCGCACCGTCACTGGCTCTCGCTCCAACTCGAAAGGCTGGCGTCCGCCCGGTCCGCTCGCCAACTCGAATGCTCGGCCGCGCAAATCCTGCCACTCTCTCACGACTCGATTGCCCGCGCTTGGGCTTTCGGCCGGATTCAGACCCTCCAGCAACTGGCGGCGCTCCTGCATCCGCTCCGGCGGCACTGCAGGAAGCAACTCGTCGGGAGCTCTGAAACCTGGCATCGCTGGGTGATTGGTTGCCGAGCCGACGAACAGCGGGCTGTGGCTAATGCCCAAGTGCCCACCTGTGCCGATATTCGGGGCGCAGAAGACCGGATCGCCGACGCACTTGATCAACCAAACGTACGAAGCGACGCTACTCTGGTTCGGGCGAAGCTTCGCCAGGATGGAACCGATGTACGGAGAGTCGGCAGGCGCATCCGCCTGGCCACTCAGGCAGTGGTGCATGGCGTCGAAATGGTTGCTGATGTTTCCGACGTGCGTCATAGACCGGATCAGGCTGAAATGTTGGGTTAAGCTCGCCATGCGCGGATGAAGCTCAGACAGGCGCATGCCTGGTACCGTCGTGGCAATGGGCTGATAGGGACCGCGAATTTCCGCCGGCGCCCCGGGCTTCAGGTCCCATGTATCGAGGTGACTAGGCCCGCCGCACAGCAAGATAAAGATGCAAGACTTCTCGGCCGCACCGCCGCCAAGTCCTCGGTTGCCATCGACGGCCGCCGCAACCGTCCCCGGTAAACCCAAGGATAAGGCACCCATGCCTCCGGCTTGGAGTAATCGGCGGCGCGAGATCAGGGTGGGCTGTTGGGACTTGTCGCTCAACGAAAGACTCATCGCAGCCTCCTCCGATCGCGACGGGTGGTTGTACCAAGACATTGTCTTCACCGCCTTCTAATCGAGCTGCAAGGGATCGGTCGTCCGAAAGCCATGCCACGCGCACTGCGGTCGGTGCAATGCCGCAATTCGTCTTCGGGAGATCATACGCGAGACGGCTACTCGAGTGAAGCAATTTCGAGAATCGATAGGTTTGTTGGGAGTCCTGTTCTTCGGGCGACCTGGTGGCGGTCGCTGGCCTTGCGACGACCTGCACTGGCTGGCTTGCTTAGAGGGTTTACATCTTACGGCGTTTTGAACCGAGTATTTGCCGCTTACAGAATTGCTGGTCTGGGGGACATCATTCGGCCCGAGCCAATTCGGGCTGTTCCCCCCGACTTTTGCCCACTTTTAGTGGAGTTCGTCGCGGCAACCCGTTATGATGCTCTCGCATTGAATTCTTCAACCTTGCGCAAAGGGGCAAACATGACAGCGGCAATTCGACAGTTCACTGTGGCGACGATTCTAGTGACATGCGGCACCGTGGCGCGGGCGGCCGAGACTTACACAGTCGACCCCGTCCATTCGTCGATTTCGTTCATGATCTCTCACGCTGGAATCAGCAACATCCACGGGCGGTTCAACGACTTCTCGGGAAAAATCACGATCGATCAGGCCGATCCGGCGAAGTCATCGTTCGCGTTGTCAATTCCGGTCGAGAGTATCGATACGAACAACGTCAAGCGAGACGAGCACCTCCGCGCTCCCGACTACTTCAACGTCAAGCAGTTTCCCACGATGTCGTTTCAGAGCACGAAAGTCAAAGCCGTCGACGGGGGCTACGAGGTAACCGGCGACTTGACCCTGCATGGCATTACCAAGCCGGTTTCCTTCAAGCTCAAGGGTGGTGACAAAGTGGTTGAGTTTCCCAAGGGAACGAAGCGGATCGGGCTGGTGTCGACACTCTCCATCGTGCGCAGCGATTTCGGCGTGACGGCCGAGATCGGTGCACTTGGCGACGAGATTCCGATCTCCATAGGCATCGAGGCGGCCAAATAAGAACGCTCCCGTGGGCGCATCGCGACGCGAGTCACACCGTGCGCCTTGGCGGCCTGTCCACTGCGGGAGGTGGGGCGAATGCTTGATATCGTCCTGCTTGCAAAGACGGCGCTGGTTGGGGCGCTGACCGCTGCAGCGGTCATGCGGTTGGCGGCCTGGAGAGCGCCTCGCCCGTGGCGGCGCGGTGCGTACTTGAGCTGGGCCATAGGCGCGGGAGTTCTTGCCTCCAGCGGTGCTACTGATCAGTGGCCGCATTGGCCGGTACTCGAAGACCGCGCGCGGTTTCTGACGCTCTTAGTGCCCTTAACATTGGTGGTCGAGACCCTGACCTCGACCATGAGGTCGGAGAGGGTGGCGTGGATCGTGCGTCTGGGTCTGTCAGCAGTCGTGGCGCCAATCCTATTATATGACTCGGTCTACCTGGCCGATCTGAACGGTTCTAACTCGGCCGAATGGTCGTTCTCTCAGGCGACCATTGTCTTGTGCTGTCTTGCAGTTCTTCTGGCACTAATGTGGGCGATGTTGAGCGGTCTGCAATCGCGGACTTCGACTCCAGTTGTACTTTGGGTGCTGGTTCTCGATGCGTTGGCGACGGCCGTCACAGTCATGCTTTCGGGCTACTACCGTGGAGGACTACTGGGACTTGGCCTGACCGGAGCGCTTGCCGGTGCAACATTGGTCTCGTACATCGTCCCACCGCAATCGACGACCAGCGGTAGCTTAGGAATGAGTGTGATCGGCATCTTTGCTGTCGTGGTTTTAGGTAGGTTTTTCGGCACTCTCTCAACCAGCCTGGCGGCATGCCTGCTGCTTGCGCCACTGCTGGCGTGGATCGTCGAACTGCCTTGGCTGCGCAGGCTTTCGCCAAGTTGGCGCAGCGCCGGGCGTGTGGCCTGCGTCGCGATTCCGCTGATCGTCGTTGTGATCGTCGCACAGCGGAAGTTCACCGCAGCATCCACGGCCCGTTCCAGAACGTCCGAGCCAGGTGCAATACGTGATCTAATTGAGAAATGATTGGGAAAAATGCCACATGGATGCCCTCGAGTGGCAGCGAGATTCGAATACGGGGCCAAGAACCGTTGAACTATCGAGGCGACCAGCGGATCGGTTCCGCCGACGATCTTGTCGTGCATGTGAGGTCTGGACGATCCGCTACGTTTGGAGCTCTGCCATGTTAGCGATCATCAGCTCGCCGGCGATTTGGGACATCGTGGCCACTTGTGTGACAAAGTGGTTCGCGTCGAAAGCGTCGATTCGGGCCTTTGTCGACCAGTAGGCTGTCATCGATCCCATCGTCGAAGAGCCTGGAACGTTGAGCCGCCGGGCGATTCCGCCGAGCCCGTACCAGGGTCCTTGCTCGCCACCGTGAACCCCCGGACGGCCGGGGCACTGAACTTGGACGCGACGAAGACCATTGTCCTTCACTGACTTGACTGCCAGGTCCACGAGACGTTGGTTGTTCGTGATCCAGACTGTGGAGAGCTCGGCCAAACCCGACGGGCGGAAAGGCTTTCCAGGTTCGTCGAGATATTCGATCTGGCCGAGGTGCTCGATTCCCATCGCTGCGACGACCGACTTATAGACGTCGGGGTGTTTGGCGGCGTAGTCCTGTTCGCTGAATGCACGTTCCGCGCCGGGCATGTAGTGGCGACAATCGAGAAAAATCATAATGGTCCGTGGTCGTTCGGCTTGCGGAATTTTCGAGAAGTAATGAACCATGCCAAGAATGCCGAAGGCACCGTTTTCTTGAGAGATCGAAGGACCGTCAGTGTGCGTAACGAACAGGATTTGCTCATCGGCAGGCGTTTTATAGTTTTTGCCCGGAAGAAAGCCGAAGAGTTGATACGTTTCAGCCGGTTCCTTCTGGGCGATCAGGCGCAGCGTTGCTTTCTTTCCTGCGTTTGCGGCTTCAACAACCTTAGCGCCGCTATCGCTGTCGAGAAACAGCGTGGGTAGCTGATAAAGTGCAGGAACGCCGAAGTTGTACGTGCCCGCCGCGGCTTCGTACGAAATGGGAATGGTGAAAAGCATCCCGGCCGCGCCAGCTTCCTGCAGCGGCCGAACGTACGCGCCAACTCCCATCTTGCCAAATGGGGTGGCCTTGCCGCCAACCGAGCGTGGAGCCAGCGGATTTGGGAACGTCTCGGCGTCCGAGAGGTACTCGTAATCACCCAACGAGAGGTCGCGTCCGCCGGCGGCGAAAGCAGCCGGTGTGCCGTCTTGGGCCGGGGGAGTTGCGCCGGGCGGGATCACGACAATCTTTCCACGCAGCAGCTCCGACGCTAACCCTTGTTTGTAGACAACCAGCTCGCCCGACACCCCACCCTCGGACGTCATTCCCGAATTGGCACCATAGCTGGGGATGCGGATTTTTTGACCGTCGATGTGCAGCGACCAATTTGAGTCGTCCGGGTATTCGCTAGTAAACCACCGCTCGTAGGTCCAGGGGTTGTGGAAAATGTCCACCACTCCCCGCGCGCGAAGCTCCTTCTCGACAACGTCGAGGAAGTTTTTCCAGGAAGGACTGCCAGCCATGGTTGGACCGCCTTTGGAGTCTTTGGCCACGTGCCACGCCTGAGCTGCCTTCGCCGTAATCATGAACTTCGGCTTGATCCGCGTGAGATCAGGACTGGCCGTTACGGCGGAAGCTGCCGAAGTCAAGGCGGCCGGCCCCAAGGAAATCGCCGCGCCCAAGCCTTGAATGAACGTTCTACGTTTCATTTCGCTCATGTTGGTCCTTCCTCTTATCTCACGGTGAGAGGAGCAGTGGCTTCAAACTAAACGGCGCTTGGGGCGACTGCCCGCATCGAGATCGGCAAGTGCGACGTCCGATTCATCGACGCGACAGCAGGCTTGCATGTGCAGCAGGCTGCAAAATAATATAAGGGCACTCAAGGGCATAATCAAAACAGCTAGATGGTTTGCCGAAATGGCCGCGACGGGCTGGGCCGCCAACCCCGCAATCTATCATCCCAAAAAGCACAATTCTGGCAGGCATCGTCAACAGAAATCGGCAACTCACCAACCGACATGAGCCACGCCCTTCCTGGCGAAGAGCAAATTCTCCAGAGAATACCGCAAACGGCTACCCAGGATTTTTGGCTTTTCCCGTCTCGGTATACTATAGAGATTGGTCAATGCGTGGCTCGGCCAGACTTGGTTACCCAGATTTGGTTATTGCGGAGCGGTCTGGCGAGTTCAGTGCGATCAGGAGCTTCGTCCAGATCGCGATGGCCTTGTTTGAGTGCGTTGCGTTTGGTTTCAATTTGTAAGAACACGAAGCGCGCTCACGTGACGAGTCTATGGGCGATCTTAAAGGAGTGGAATTCATGACATCACTTCATACGCTGTTCGCTAGTCGCAGATGGTCGATGCTTACTGGTGCGCGCGCCTCGCGGAAATCTCACCCCAATACAACACGCTTGCAATTCGAGATGCTCGAAGCGCGTCGTTTGTTGGCCGTCGTGGGACAGATTGAGAACAACGTCATCGTTAGTCAGGGAAACGGCAACACAGACGCAGCCAGTTTGAAGGCTTACCTCGACCCGACGAATCTAGGCTTGTCGGTGCCGAGCTTCGCCAATGTGGGCGGCAACAGCACGAATGGAGCGAGCGTCGTCTATTTGGGCAATCGCTGGATCATCACGGCGGCGCACGTAAACACCGACAGCAGCGTCGGACCCGTCCGCTTGGGAGGTAATCTCTTCGCGGTCGATAACAGTTCGATCACGATTCTGCACAACCCGGACAACTCCCTGGCTGATTTGAAACTTGTGCGGCTGACAACTGATCCCGGGCTGCCCGCGATCGATTCGTCGATGATCAGCAGCTCGGCGGCCGTCTTTGGCAGCCAAGTCGTCATGATCGGTAACGGGCTGAACACGGGTACGGAGCACTTCTGGAGTGTCAACAAATCAGGTCCCCACTGGGTATGGACCGATACGGGCAGCCAGCCGCCCGTTCCAGGATCCAATGATTATGCCGGATTCGATATCGTGGGCGGCCACGTCATTCGCTGGGGTGACAACCGAGTTCTGAACACGAACGTGATCGTGCAAACCTCCGCGGACGCACAGAACAATCCAGAATTCACGGAGGGATTTACTACTGAATTTGACAACCTGGCCTATACGGGTTCACCGCCCCAGCCTTACGAAGCTCACGGCAGCGGCGGCGATTCAGGGGGCGCCGTGTTTACTCAGGTGGGCAGCCAATGGAAACTCTCGGGAATCATGACGGCGATTGGTGACGACCGGCAGCTCGATAGCCAACCGGCCGGTACGGAGCTCTTCGGCGAACAGACACTGATCGCGGATTTGTCGCTCTATGGCAGCCAAATTGCGGCAATCGTCTCCCAGTCATCCACTGTCGCCGGTCGCAAATTGTTCTATGCGAATTCGGTGTATGACGGCTACTCGGGTAATCCTGCTACGGCGCACGACGAAGCGATCGCTCCGGATAAAGTTGCATTGTTGCCGGGCGGCGGAGAGAGTACCTTCGCCAACGTCTCTGGGTACACGAACGGCATCAACGGAATCATGGTCGATTTGACCGCGGGTGGAAACCATTCGGCACTAGTAGCCAATGCCGCGGCCGACTTCACGTTCAAAGTCAGCGGACCGTTTGCCTCGAACTCGCCCAGTACCTGGACCACGTTGAGCGGCGCCAACTTGCCCAGTGTGCTCGTGCGAAATGCGGGATCAGCCACGATTGGCGGCACTCTCGCCAATGATCGGATCGAGTTGCTCTGGCCGAATCAAAAAGTCTTGGGAACGTGGTTGGAAGTGATCGTTAAAGCCGGGGCGGATTCGGGCCTAAGCGCTAACGACGTCTTCTACTTCGGCAGTTCGCCCGGAGACACGGGCTTTGGAAATGATCCTGACGCGTCCTTCGTCGATGCCACCGACGAAATCTCGGAACGCAACCATCAGGAGTCGGATCTTAGCTTGAATCACACCTATTCTGTCGCCGTCTCGAATGCCTACGACGTGAATAAAGACGATCAGGTGGACGCCACCGATCAGATTTTTACTCGGAACTTCGGCAACACCAACGGTGAGCTCGACTACATCAGCATCGCGGGGGGCGGGCCTTTCGCTCCGGCGACTGGCGATTACGCCAGCGCGGCGGTGGCGTCAGCCTTGTCCATTGCAGCCTCATCGACGAATTCAAACTCCGGCGACCGGGTGCCGACATGGCCTGGCAGTTGGCCGCCCAACGTCGTTTCGAATATGGGCCAATCTGGCGGCATGCCCGATCAACTTGCCCAGATGAATTATCCGCGCGATCAGGCAATACTCCTGGTGACGGAGTGCATCGACGACAAGGCGAACATTGATCAAGAGCTACTCGACGATCTCTCGGCCAACTTGAGAACGCAATGGCCCGCCTCTCAATAAGTCCTACCAGGCGTTCTTTGGACTTCGAGATACGTGCAGGTTGATGGGACGGCGGTTAGGCACTGCGGTGCCGGCTGTCTTTTGAAGTGATCGAATCCCGCCAAGTCGCGGTTTCAGGACGTCGATCGGGCTTCTGGCGCGCGACCATCGTCTCAAAAAAAGAGCCCTTTTTTAGGATTCCGAGAAAACGGCTGGATTGATTGGACACCACGGAACTGAGCGATGACAATACTTGTCGAGAATACGGACTCATTTTGACCATGACCGATAATAAGAAAGGATCAAGCGATGGGAGACAAAGGCGGCAAGAAAGACAAGGACAAGAGCAAGAAACAGAAGGCGATGAAACAGGATCAAACAACGAAGGGGAAGCAAGATAAGAACCGGCCAAAATAAATCGACGTTCAGATTATGGACCTCGATCTTGGTTCTCCATGCGAGAAGCCTGGCTGCCAGGCGAAACGCATGCCACGATCTCGCACGGCTGCCGTCGGTTAATTGGATTTTTACCCCGATGCCGCGCGACTTCGCGTTGGTTGCCATTCAAGCGGCTGACGCTGCGATTGGAGTTCCCCCAAAAAGAGTCTGGGAGCCGCACGATGAAGTCTCACCTGCTGACCGCATTGCTCGTTGTTTCGCTGGCCGCGTCTATTCGGGCCGACGAGAAGAGAGACCCTGAAAAAAACTCGGCCTCCAACAAGGTCTACGGCGAGTGGCTGATTCGCGTGAAGCCCGACCAGGTCGCCACCTACAACGACCTTATCGAACGTCAGGGCCTGCCCTTGTTTCGCGCCGCCGGCGGACGCATGGTCGGTTGGTGGACGACGCTAATCGGCGACGTCTACGAGCAGGTGACGATCTGGGAATACGACAACATGGCGGCGTTCGAAAAGGCCGTGGCTTCGCTCGGAGGAAACGAGCGGTTCGCCGCATTCGCCAAATTGCGCGATCCGCTTTTGGCCGGCGAAAAAAGCCGCTTCCTCAGGCTGGCTGACGGTGCAGTTCCACCACGCTTGCCGGAACGCGCGGCCACGATGGTTCACGAACGCCATCGAGTCCCGCTTGAGCGCATGGCTGACTACCTCAACTTCATGAAGACCTCGGGAGCCAACACGCTCCGCAAACACGGCTTTCACCCGATCGGCCCACTGGTGGTCGAAGTCGGACGGTGGAGCGAGATCACCTATTTGTTTCCCTTCGAGAATCTAACCCAGCGTGAAGAACTGCGGGCCGCATTCGGAGCCCATCCCGATGCCAAGGTCTTTGGCGCCAAGCTCGGAGAGTTCGTCGAGGACCTGACGACTCGGGTACTAAGCCCAGCCCCGTTTGCCCAGCCGGGGGACAAGATTTCCTGGAAGACCATGACATCGCCTCTGCTGCCGCATCTGACCGAAGTCGTCCCGGGCGTGTGGGCGACCGGGTTCTCGGACCGGCACGGCTCTGCAAATTGCGGCTGGATCGCGTTGGCCGACCGCGCCGTTGTCGTCGACCTGCCAAAGGGCCTTGACGTGGAGCGGTTTCTAGCCGAAGTGGCGCGCATCGCCGGCAAACCGCCGCGCACGCTGGTACTGACCAATCTGCGATCCGGCGACGCCGAGATCGTGTCGCGGCTGATGCAACACGGAATCGAGAAGCTCATCACGACCGCGCCCATTGGTGCCGCGCTTCTCGAAAGCAAAGCGATTTCGGCGGACCGTCTCCAATCCATTTCGGCGACCACCGCCATCGGCGATGGCAGCGCCGTAATCGACGTGATTCCGCTCGATGGCATTATCGGCCAGGGGGGCGCCGTGGTGCATTTGCCGCAAAGGCGAGTATTGTTCGCCGGTCCGTTTGTGATCAACGGCCCTCAAGTCGCGCTAGCGAGCTGCAACACGGCGAGGTGGATCGCCGCACTTAAGAAACTCAACGCCCTTGCCGCCGATTGCGTGGTCCCTGGCTTCGGCTCATGGTCCACTCCTGATCCCGTTTCCCGGCAAATGCGCTATCTGGCCGAATTGCGCCGCCAGGTCGGGTTCGTTATCTCCCAGGGTCGGGCGAAGGAGTATCTGGCCGATGGAGTGCGAATTGGTGGCGAGTTTCTGGTCTGGGCGCCGTACGACGCGCCTCGGCCAGAGGACCTGGAGCACGTCTATCGCGAAATGACTGTGCCCGCCGCGCCGTTTACTGACTCTAAACCGGAACGCGCGGCTGGCCCGCAGGCACTCGTGTTGTATGCCGACCAGCCGCACGAGCCGGGCTATATCAGCGAGGGTCTTCCGCAAGTGTTCGAGGCCACCGGGGTCGAGGCCCATTTCACGGTCGACGTGCGGTCCCTATCACCTCAAAATCTCGCAAAAGTCGACCTGCTGGTAATCCTGCGAGACGGTCTGCAACGACCGCAGACGAGCGCCGACAAGGATTACATGTGGATGACGCAAGAGCAACAAGACGCGATCGTGCGCTTCGTCCATGCAGGCGGTGCTTTTTTGAACCTGCACAACTCGATGGGACTCTACCCGCCCACCGGCGGTTATCTCGACTTGGTTGGGGGCCGCTACATTGGTCACGGGCCACTGGAAAGGTTCCGCGTCGAGGTTGTCGACCCGAACCATCCGATCACCCGCGGGGTGAGCAATTTCTCCGTCGCCGACGAGCAGCACACGCCTCCCTACAACAAGGACAAAGTCCATCTATTGCTCGAAAACCGCTCGGATGATGGCACGGTTGCAGCCGCCGGTTGGGTCCATGAGCCGGGCAAGGGGCGTCTGTGCCATCTCGCCAACGGCCACACCCGCGAAGCTTTGCAGCACCCGATGTACCAACGACTGCTGCGCAATGCCGTCGCCTGGTGCTTGCGGCGCGAGTAGCCCAAACCGCCCGCTTGCCGCACGTGCTCTACGGCAACATAACTCGGCCGCCGCTGGCCACCAGCGTCTGCCCCATCATGAATCGCGAAGCTTCCGACAAGAGAAAATGCACCACGTCGGCGATTTCGACCGCCTGTCCGATCCGCTTCATCGGCGTCTCCTCAATCAGCCGCGCCAACACGCGCTTGTCCACGTCCTCGAGAATCTCGGTCTCGATCAATCCCGGCGCCACCGCGTTGATGCGAATGTTATACGGAATGAGAGCTTCGGCCGCGCTTTTGGTAAACGCCACCACTCCCGCCTTGCTGGCCGCATAGGCGATGGCTTGCGGCCGCGCGCGCAGGGCGGCGATCGACGATATGTTCACGATGCGTCCAAACTTCCGAGCGATCATCTGCTCTTTGACGGCCCAGGTGACGATGTAAGTTCCCGTCAGGTTCACATCCAGCGTGCGCTTCCATTGATCGAGAGTCGTGGCATCGTGGCCAACAGACTCGAAGATGCCCGCGTTGTTGACCAGCATCTCGATTGGGCCGAACTGTTCGTTGACGCGGGCCACCATCTCCGCAACCGATCGCTCGTTGGCCACATCGGCCTGCACGATCATTGCTTGTCCACCGGCGTTCTCCACCAGCCGGGCCGCTTCGCGAGCGTCGTCCTGTCGCGCGTGATAATTGATCGCCACGCGGGCGCCGGCTTTCGCCAGTCGCAGGCAGCAGGCGCGCCCGATGCCGCGAGAGCCGCCCGTCACCAAGATCGACCGATTCTCAAAATCCGCTTCGCTCATCGGAATTTCCGAGCATGGCGCCCGTTTTTCATGACACGTTTTGGGTTCGTCGCATACGGCGGCCATTCTGGTGTCCGTCGACAACATTGTCGAGTATAATGCGAGACAACCGATGGAATTCCGGCATGCAAGCTCTCTTATTGGCAGTTGTCGTCGCTGCGACGAGTATCTTTCTTGCTCCGGCGAGATGTCGCGCCGACGACGTCCCGAAGTCCGCGGCCAGGCGCCCCTTTGGCATCGAGCATCGCACGCCGTGGACAACGTCCAGAATTCGCGGAGCACCCGACCCCCCGGCACCCTATCGCATTGAGCGGGTTTTCGAGAAACTCCAGTTTGTCGAGCCCCTGGAGCTGGCCAGCGCGCTCGGATCGGATCGCCTGTACGTCGCCGAGCGCTATGGAAAAATCTTTTCGTTTCCCAACGACCTGCGCGTCGAGCGGGCCGACTTGTTTCTCGATCTCGACAAGGTCATCTATGGGCTGGCCTTTCATCCTAAGTTCGCCGAAAACGGCTACGTCTACATCACGTACCTCGTCCATCCCAAGAACGAGTTGCCCGATGGCACGCACGTCTCCCGTTTTCAAGTTCACCGCGACAACCCATTGCGTTGTGATCCCGGCACCGAACAACTTCTCTTGACCTGGCCGTCTGGCGGTCACAACGGGGGCTGCCTGCAGTTTGGCCCCGACGGCTACCTCTACATCGCTACGGGCGATGCTGGCGAGATCGCCGACCCGAATGAAGCCGGCCAAGATCTCTCCGATCTGCCCGGCGCGATTCTACGTATCGATGTCGATCGGTGCGACATGGGCAAATCCTACGCGATTCCCGCCGACAATCCATTTGTGGACGTCGCAGGGGCGCGACCCGAGATTTGGGCCTTCGGGCTGAGGCAGCCCTGGAAGATGAGTTTCGATCGCGAAACCGGCGATCTGTGGACCGGCAACGTCGGACAGGACTTATGGGAAATGATCTACCGCATCGAGCGCGGCGGCAACTATGGTTGGAGCATCACCGAAGGCAGTCACCCGTTTCGCCCCGAGCGCAAGCGCGGACCAGGCCCGATCATCCCGCCGATCGTCGAGCACGATCATGCCAACTTCCGGTCGATTACCGGAGGATTTGTTTACCGGGGCCAGCGACTTTCAGAATTGATTGGCGCCTACATCTACGGCGACTACGACACCGGTCGCATTTGGATGCTGCGCTATGACCGCGAAAACAACAAGGTGTTGGAAAACAAGGAGCTCGTCGACTCGAGCCTCCGCCTGGTGGGATTCGCCGAAGACCGCGCCGGCGAGCTCTTGCTTTTGGACCACATGAGCGGCCAGATCAGCCGGCTGGTGCCCAATCCGGCCAAATCGACGGCCGACTTCCCACGTACACTGAGCGCGACCGGTCTGTTCGCATCTGTCGCCGACCACGTACCGGCCCCGGGGTTGATTCCCTATTCGGTCATCGCACCTCAGTGGTGCGACGGCGCGGTGAAGGTGCGCTACCTGGCAGTTCCAGGCGACGCGCGAATCGAGTTCGAGACACTGACCTACCCGCAGCCCGCCCCGGGCGCCTCGCCCGGCTGGAAATTTCCCGACGGCACGGTGCTCGTAGAAACGCTCTCGCTCGAAATGGAAACAGGCAATTCCAAAAGCCGTCGACGGCTGGAGACAAGGATCCTGCACCACGAGCGCCTTGCCGGGGGCGAAGAAGTCGGCGATCAGTGCTGGCAAGGTTACACGTACATCTGGAATGACCAGCAAACCGATGCAGTTTTACTCGCAGACCCCAAGGGACTCGACCGCACTTACACGCTGCGCGATTCCGACGCGCCTGGCGGCAGGCGGCAACAGACCTGGCATTTCCCAAGCCGCACCGAATGCGCGGTTTGCCACAACATGGCGGCCAAGTACGTGCTGGGTATGCAAACGCTGCAAATGAATCAGGATTACGATTACGGCGGCACGATTGCCAACCAACTCAGCACGCTTGAGCATCTGGACATCTTTACGAAACCGCTGCCCGCACCCCTCGAAGAACTGGGACGGCTTGTCGACTACCACAGCGATCACGAGAACCTCGCCCGCCGCGCCCGCTCGTATCTGCACGCGAACTGTGCGCACTGTCATCGTAAGTGGGGCGGCGGCAACGCCGATTTCCAGTTGCTAGCCACGCTCGATGTCTCCGACCTGGGTACGGTAGGCGTCCGTCCGGGACAGGGAACCTTCAACATCCCGCACGCGCGCATTTTGGCGCCCGGCGATCCATATCGGTCCGTCCTGTTTTACCGCATGGCCCAGGTCGGACCTGGTCGGATGCCGCGGCTCGGTTCGGCCGTTGTCGACGAGCGCGGCCTGCGGCTGGTTCACGAGTGGATCCGGCAATTGCCGATCGCCGACCTGGCGGAAGCGCCTGCGGTTATCGGCGCCCGTGCCGAGGCCGTTTCGGCCTTGCAGGAATTGGCGGGCGAAGCCGCTTCGCCCGACCAGCGTGCCCGGGCGATCGAACGCCTGTTGACGTCGACCAGCGCCGCCGCCCAATTGGCGCAGTTGGTGTCCGAGAAATCGTTACCCAAACCGATCCGCGACGAGGTGATTGTCAAGGCGACGAGCAGCCCTGTTTCCGAAGTCCGCGATCTGTTCGAGCGGTTTCTGCCCGAGGAACAACGTACCAAGCGGCTCGGCGCCGTCATCGATCCCGCCGAGATTCTCGCCCTCGGTGGCAACGTCGACGCCGGCCGCAAGATCTTCTTCGAGGCCGAAGGGGTGCGCTGCCGTAACTGTCACCGGATCCGCGACACGGGCACGCCGCTCGGCCCGGACCTAAGCGAAATCGGCAAACAGAACACTCCGGCCCAATTGCTCGAAGCGATGCTCGAACCGTCCAAAAAGATCGATTCCAAGTACCTGGTCTACGTCGTCGAGACCGAAGCCGGCCGAATTCACACCGGGCTTCTGGTCGAAAAAGGTGCGGATGCGATCGTGCTCAAGGACGAGAAGAATGAGTTGGTTCGCATCCCCGCCGGCGAAGTCGCGCTTCTGGTCGCGCAGCAGAAATCCATGATGCCCGATCTGTTGCTCCGCGACATGACCGCCCGCGAAGTTGCCGACCTCACTGCTTTTCTGCATTCGCTGAAATAGTGGTCGAGCGAACCGTGCGCCAGAGCCCATCGCGTTTTTTCGATGCTGCGCGCGTGAAAGAGAAGAATCACCAGAACTGCCGCAGCCCTGAGGACAGACGGAAAAGGAAATCGCCGATGCTCTCGGCCCTTGCCGTCAAAACCGGTCGTTGAACTAAGCCGCTACGCGACAGAGTTGGAAGCGTAAGGAAGTGGTTGCCTGGCCCGTGTTTGGCTGGGCTTTTTGATGCGCAGGGGGAAGTCAG
>JAYVCO010000221.1:0-2898 GCA_043749935.1 Planctomycetia bacterium | reverse complement strand
AGGGCGAGGAGTTTTTTGAGGGCTCCTCGCCCTGCATTTTGGAAGCAAATGCAGGAAGGTTCCCGGAAGCCGCACAAGCGGACTTCACGAGAGCGACATTTAAAATAACCTGAGTTCCTCGATTGTCAAACAAATTCTTGAGAATCGTTGCCGAGAACCGCTTCTGACGCATCTGGGCATGCAGCCAATTCGTGGCGAGTTGACGTCCGTACACGCAACCTTTAGTTTGTGAGCACGACGTCGAACAGTTCTTGCCCGCGTCTTCTGAAACACCTCTGGCGGCACCTACTTTTTGGATTTTGCACATCATGAAAATCGACGGTACCACGTTTTTTGTCACTGGCGGCGGATCGGGTTTGGGCGCTGCGTGCGCGCGACATTTCGTGGCCCGGGGCGGGCGCGTGTTGATTGCCGATGTGCAAGAGGAGGCGGGCCGGGCGCTTGCCAACGAGCTGGGCGCGAACGCTCGCTTTGCACGCACCGATGTGACCGATGAAGCCAGCGTGCAGAATGCGCTGGAAGCCGCCAAGCAGGCTTTTGGCAACGTACACGGGGTGATCAACTGCGCGGGCATCATTGGCGTCGGCCGCGTCGTGGGCAAGGAAGGGCCTTATGATCTGGCCTCGTTTACGCGCACGATCAACGTCAACCTGATTGGCACCTTCAATGTGATTCGTCTGGCGGCGGCGGCCATGACGCAAAACTCGCCGGACTCGGAAAAAGAGCGGGGCGTGATTATTAATACGGCCTCGGTCGCTGCCTTCGAGGGGCAAGTCGGGCAAGCAGCCTATTCGGCCTCGAAAGGGGGCGTCGTCTCGATGACGTTGCCGATTGCTCGCGAGCTGGCCCGAGTTGGAATTCGCGTGGTCACGATCGCGCCGGGCGTTTTCGAGACAGCGATGATGGCCGGCATGACACAGCCCATGCAAGAGGCATTGTCCGCACAGGTGCCCTTCCCCGCGCGGCTGGGCCGGCCGAGCGAATATGCCGAATTGGCGCAGCACATCGTGGAAAACTCGATGCTCAACGGCACGACGATTCGTTTGGACGGCGCGCTGCGCCTGTCGGTCAAGTAAGCGTGCCCGGTTTCATGCAAGCCGGAAAAGCACGCCTTTTTCCCGCCAAATCCTGGCAAGGTCACGCCCGTTTTTGACAACGGGTCGTTTATGACCTAGGGAATCTATTGACGACATTGCTTGTCGAAGCAACTTCGGCAAGTCCCATTTTTGGCCAGTCAGGCCACCGGTCGAGTCCTAGTGGCAGTGCCACAAACATTTTGCCTGTGCCGCCGTGGTTTGGCCCGCACGAAACCCTACGGGATTCGTGCTCGCGTGACAACGGGCACCAGGTTGGAACTTGTTGGAAGGCGTCCTAACCACTTGTCGCGTTCACGGGCGATTCATTCGATGCCCCAGAGGATCCTCGTTGCATGAGCACGCTGCTAACTTTCGAACGGCCAGAACCGATTTCCGCGGTGACTTTATCGGCGGATGACCTGGTGCGGCACCAGGTCTGGGGAATCCTGACCGCGATGTACCCGGCTGGCAAGACGCTAGAGCGGCGACTCGACCAACGGTTTCCCTATCCGCACTTGCTGTATCTGACACCGGTCGGGCCGGATGGCCGGACTCCGATCGGCGACGCGGTCGTGGTGGTGGGCAAGCATCTGTCCGAACGAGGTCTCGGGTTCTTCTATCAGCAACCGCTGCCCTATCGGCGCATGATCGCTTCGCTCGAGTTGACGGACGCCCAGTGGGCCGGCTTCTTGATCGACATCACCTGGTGTCGCTTTACGCAGCATGGTTGGTACGAAAGCGGTGGCCGGTTCTTGCAAATCGCGCCTTCTCCGTTCCAGCGCCAGGTGGACTGAAAACCCACTGTTTGCTTGTCGCCTCGCTTCGAAGTTTAGCTTTTGCCATCGGATTGATGCGGTTCGTCCATGTGCGGCGGCTGCACATAGCGAGCAAAGCGGCCGCACAGATCGGCCCGCCGCTCGGCGGTCCACCAGGCCAAAAACTCGTGCCACGTGGTATCGAGCGCCTGGCGTTCCTCGTTCATCGCCCACTCCAATGCTTCGCGCGCGGCACCCGATTCACTACCCGCGAGCCATTGGCAGAAGTAGGTTTTGGCCGTGAAATGGTCGTTGATGGCGCCCAGCCGCTCTTGCAACAGAACCACGGCCGGATACAACTCGCCGCGAAACTCTTCGTCGAACGCTCCGGAGAAAATCTCCATCGCATATCGCACCTGCTTGCCTTGAATGCGAAAGGCGTGCAGTGCTTCGGCATCGTCCAGCTCGGCTTGAGCCGCTTTCAAGTACGGCACCAGCAGGCGATCCATCGCCACGCGAGCCATGCAACCAAAGCGTTCGGCACAAGCACCCGTGCCGGCTCGCTCCCGAATTCGATCGACCAGTTTCGAGGTCTTGCGGGCGATTCGTCGCTCGGTGAGTTTTTCATGAACGGCCTCGATCGGCGGCTGCGCCTCGTGCCGATGGCGCGTGATTTCCTCCAGCAGCAAACTTCCCTGGGGCGAAGGAGCTTGTTCCAACCGCTGGGTCCAGCGCAGCAGCAGTACGTCGAAGTCCCGAGCGGCGCCGGCAGCTTTGCGAACGCGCTTGATTTTCTTGCGCATCGAACGACCACGTCTGATGGGCAGCCAGGCTTCGAAGATATCCATCGCCGCAGCCGCGCGGCGCGAAAAGACGCGCAACTGATGCACGTTTTCGGTCTCGCTGCGTGGCGCGCGAACCGCCAGCTCAAGATAATGCCACATGCGCTCCAAACGGCCGGACAGCGCGCGGCGAGCAACCCCACGAACCGAGTCGTCCGGCGTCCCTTCAACCCATTGGCGATTGCTGCCCAGGTCGCGCCCTGGAGTCCGTAACTTTAATGATGC
>JAYVCO010000220.1:0-6512 GCA_043749935.1 Planctomycetia bacterium | reverse complement strand
GCTGTTCGTCGATGGCACTCGTGAGTCGCCCCTGGAGTTTGCCGTTCCCGCGCTCAAGTTGCAGGGCGATGTGACGGCCGAGCGACTGTTGGAGAAACGGGCGCTGCTGGCGGCCATCGACGACGCTCAGCGCAGATTCGAAAATACGCCCGCCACAATCGACTATCGCAAGCACCAGCGCAAAGCGATGTCACTGCTGACTTCACGACAAACCAAAGATGCCTTCGACCTATCCGCCGAGCCGCAAGCCGTGCGCGACCTGTACGGCCCGGGCATTAACGCGATGTCCATGCTTCTGGCTCGCCGCCTGGTCGAAGCCGAGGTTCCGTTCGTCACCGTGTTTTGGAAAGGAGACAAGGAGCTCGATACACTCTGCAAGAGTGGAGGCGGCTGGGACACGCATGGCAACAATTTCAATTGTCTCAAGGATCGGCTGCTACCGGAATTCGATCGTCCCTTCGCGGCGCTCTTGTCGGACCTGAACGAACGAGGCCTGTTGGACGAGACCTTGGTGCTCGTCAGCAGCGAAATGGGACGAAAGCCCAAAATCGGCGACCCGCGTTCCAACGGCGTCCATGGCGCCGGACGCGATCATTGGACTTCGTGCATGTCGGTTTTGCTAGCCGGCGGCGGCATTCGCGGTGGCCAGACTTATGGCACGAGCGATCGCAACGCGGAGTTTCCTGCGTCGAAGCCGGTGGCACCAGAGGATATCGCCAAGACCGTATTCCATGCCATGGGCATCGACGACCTCATGGCGAGCGACGCCTTGGGCCGACCGTTCAACCTGATGGAAGAAGGTCGTCCGCTCGTGGATCTGTTTTGAACGTGCGATCCGATCGGTGCTCTGATGGAACTTTCTCGTCTCGTCGAGACGCTCTCCGATCCGGCCGCCTATCCTTTCGCGGTCGAAACGATCGCGGTCCATCAAACGCACATCTCGGTGGTGTTCCTGGCCGGCGCGTTCGCTTACAAGATCCGCAAGCCCGTGAACTTCGGGTTTCTGGACTTTAGCACGCTGGAAAAACGGCTGCGCGACTGCGCGGCGGAAGTCCGCCTGAATCGGCGGTTGGCTCCCGATGTCTATCTGGGCGTCGTGCCAATAACCGTGGCGGGCGACGGAGTGAAAGTGGAAGGGAAGGGCGACCCGATCGAATGGGCCGTAAAGATGGAACGCCTGAGCGACGAAGCTAACCTTCATCATCGGCTGTCGCGCGGAGACGCGGGAACCCGCGAGATCGAAGCTTTAGCAGTTCGTGTGGCGGCCTTCCATGCTGGCGCCGCGGCCGGTTCGCATATTTCGGAGTTTGGCCGCTATGAAGTCGTTGCCCGGAATTGTCGCGAGAACTTCGAACAGAGCGCTGCGCAAGTTGGAACCATAGTCAGCCCGCAAGTGTTCGCGCGGTTACAAGACCTTACCGAAAACGCACTCGCGACCCAGCGGGCTTTGATCGAGGCACGGGCCGCGCGGGGTGTGCCGCGCGATACGCACGGCGATTTGCGTTTGGACCACGTCTATCTGTTTCCCGACCGAATACCGCCAGCCGATTTGGCCATCATCGACTGCATCGAGTTCAACGAGCGCTTTCGCTTTGCCGATCCAATCGCCGATATGGCGTTTCTGACGATGGAACTTGAGAGTCAGGGAGAGCGGCATTTGGCAAGTGCGTTTCGCACGGCATATCTGCGCGCGAGTGGCGATGCGGAGGGTGGTGTGTTGATCGACTTGTATACGTCTTATCGCGCGGCCGTGCGCGGCAAGGTGGAAGGGATGAAAGCCTTGCAACCGGAGATCATGACGGCGGACCGCACGGAATCGCTAGCTCTCGCCCGACGATTTTGGCTGCTGGCACTTAGCGAATTGGAGCAGCCGGCGCGACGGCCTTGCCTGGTCCTGGTTGGCGGCCTGCCCGGCGCGGGCAAATCAACGCTGGCTCGCGATTTGTCGGCTCGCGCCGGGTTTGAAGTGATTCGCTCTGATGTTGTGCGTAAGGAGTTGGCCGGAGCGAGCGGACAACAGACCGAGCCGCCCGAATTCGGCCAAGGGATTTACAGCCCCGACTGGACTGCACGCACCTACGCCGAATGTTTGTGCCGGGCCGAGCCATTGCTTTTCGAGGGGCGACGAGTGTTGATCGATGCGAGTTTTCGGGAAGAAAACCAGCGAGTCGCTGGCCTCCAAGTGGCTAGGCGCTTGGGGGTGCCAGCGACGATGTTTATCTGCCATGCCGAACCGGAGGTGATTCGCCTGCGACTGGCCGCTCGTCGCAACGATGTCTCGGACGCGGATTGGTCGATTTATCTGCAAGCCGCGGCAGCCTGGCAACCGAACGGCTCTGCGACCCGGTCGAGGGTGAATACCATAGACACCGGCGCCACGCGAGAAGAATCGCTCGAAAGGGTCCTCGGGGTGCTTCGTGATGCGGGTCTTTTTTGAATAGCTTCATTCTGGCGGCTATGAAAGGCCTGTATTGGCAGCCAAAGTTGCGAGTGCCTTGGCAAGAGACTATCTTCTAGCAAATCGACAGCAGAAAAACCAACCATTGAGGAGTTTCGAACGATGTCCTATTTGACCGATCGTCGCAGGTTCTTGAAGAGCACGGCCTTGACGGGCGTGGGTGTGTTTGTAGCGGGCTCAACCACGGCTCAGGAGAGTAAGTCGCCCAACGAGCGGATCCGTTTCGCCTGCATCGGTATCGGCGGCAAGGGAGCCAGCGACTCGGGCGATGCCAAGCGCCACGGAGACATCGTGGCCATTTGCGACGTCGACGACAACACTTTGGCGAAGGCCTCGGAAAAGAGTTTTCCGACCGCCGCCAAGTACAGCGATTTTCGAAAGCTGCTCGACGAGATGGGCAAGAACGTTGATGCCTTGACTGTCAGCATCCCCGATCACATGCACGCTCCGGTTACTGCCTTGGCGATGCGGATGGGCAAGGCCTGCTACACACAAAAACCTTTGACCCGTACGATCTACGAAGCTCGCAAGCTGGGCGAGATCGCGCGCGAAATGAACGTGGCGACGCAGATGGGCAACCAGGGCACGTCATTCCCGACGCTGCGTAAGACGGCCGCCGCGATTCAAGCCGGTGTCATCGGTAACGTGAGCGAGGTCCACGTGTGGACCAACCGTCCGACGTGGGCGCAAGGCGGGCCGCGCGCGGCCGAAGCTCCGGCGCCGTCACACGTTCATTGGGATCTGTGGCTCGGTCCCGCGCCCGAGCGACCTTATGCGCCTGGCTATCACCCACATGCGTGGCGCGGCTGGTGGGATTTTGGCAGCGGAGCCTTGGGTGACATGGCCTGCCACACGGTCAACATGCCCTACATGGCACTCGATTTGCGCGATCCAACCGGCGTGCAAGCCGAAACGTCAGGCCACAATCGAGACAGCTATCCCAAATGGTCGATCATCAAGTACGATTTTCCTGCCAACGGCAACCGCCCGGCCGTGACGATGACCTGGTATGACGGCGGCAAGACCCCCTCGCCCGATTTGTTCGACGACGTGCCGATGAGCAAGACGGGCGTGCTCTTGATCGGCGACAAGGGAAAGCTGTTTGCCGCCGGCGATTATTGCGAGCGCGGTTACAAACTGCTGGGTGGTGCGACTGACGTCAAAGTCGAGTTCGAGCAGTCGCCCGGCCACTTCACCGAATATGCCAACGCGATCAAGGGCGGTCCACCGGCCCGTGCGAATTTTAGCAACTACGCAGCTCCCCTGACCGAGACGATTTTGCTGGGCAACCTGGCCGTGTGGGCTGCTCCCGAGGCCGGCGTGCAGGGAAAGAAAATCGAGTGGGACGCCAAGAACCTCAAGCCCACCAACGCCCCGGAAGTGGAAGGCATCGTGCGGCCGACCTACCGCGCGGGTTACAAATTGTGAGGCGCGGCTGAACGCGCCTGTCTGACTTCATTGCGGAAACCCTGATCGATGACACTACAACTGGCGGGAGCCAACTCAAGATGATAACTGTCGGAATGAACTACCACGTGATTGCAGGCAAGCAAAAAGACTTCGAAGATAAATTCGCCGCCGTGCTCTCGGCACTTAAAGCCGCCGCGGGCCATACCAGCTCGAATTTGTGGAAGGACGTGGCCGATGACGCTTCGTATATGATCACGAGCGAATGGTCTGATGAACAAGCTTTCGCCGCATTCATTCAGAGCCAGGCTTTCAAAGATGTCACGAACTGGGGCAAAGAGCAAATCCTTTCGGGTCGACCGCAGCACAAGATTTACAAACATTAGTGACTTGGGTTGCCTGGTATGACCAAATGGATTTTGATTGCCGCCGGTGGCGCCTTGGGTTCGGTGTTGCGATACGCCGTGCAAGGGTGGGCTCAGCGGTTCACGAGCGGCAGTTTTCCGATCGGGACGCTGGTGGTCAATCTCATCGGCTGTGCGGCCATCGGGTTTCTGGCGGCGATGTTTGCCGGGCCGACGTTGGTGCGAGAAGAATACCGGATCGGCTTGACGGTGGGGATCCTCGGCGGATTTACCACATTTTCGACATTCGGGCTGGAAACGTTTCTCCTGGCCAGCGACGCGGAGTATCGCTGGGCGCTGGCCAATGTGGTGCTCAGTTGTGGGCTGGGGTTTGCGGCCGTATGGTTCGGTTATCGAGTTGCAGAGCGCTGGTTTGGAGTCTAGGCGATGAAAATTCCACAGGATGGTTATTTGCTGCGCGTCTTCATCGGCGAGAGCGACCGCTGGCAAGGCAAGCCGCTCTATGAGGCGATCGTGATGAAGGCCCGCGAACTGCACCTGGCCGGCGCCACGGTCCTGCGGGGGCCGATGGGCTTCGGTGCGACCAGCCGGTTGCACACGGCCAAAGTGTTAAGGCTTTCGGAAGACTTGCCGATGATCGTTGAAATCGTCGACGCCAAGGAAAAAATCGATGAGCTGATGCCGCACATCGACCAGATGGTGCAAGAGGGCCTGGTGACGTTGGAACCCGTGCAGGTCATTCAGTACCGGGCGAACAGCAAGTAGGGTCCCGGCTTTCGTGACGGAAGTACGCGGCGCTTCGCACGCTCTAACAATACGCGTCGCACCGATCGATCAGTCCGCAGGCCATGCCACTTCTCTTGATGGCGGCGATGGGCCGGTTGCAAATCCGGAAAAATTGAGACTAATCGTCAGTTTTCTCGAGGGCTTAACCATTCGCGTGGGCGCTCGTCGATGACCTTTTTGGTCTCCGGCTGTCCCGGAGCGTAACGTGCCGAATCACTTATCGGATCACTCCCATGCGCAAAGCAGTTCTGGTTGCAATGATTTTGTCGAGCGGGCTGTTGACAGCCCTCTCGCAGCGAGCCGATGCCGGATGGCATCATGCCGCCAAAAGTTATGCCTTCGGGTATTGTCCCTGTTACCTCGTTCCCGGATGTGTCAACGCACCGGGTTATTGGGCCTGCGGTTCCGCGGCCTGTTACAAAGGTCGCGCTCATCACTGTTGCCTGCGGCACCATGCACGCGTCTGTGTGAAACGCCACCGTGGATATTGCGGCTACGGCGGTGCGTACTGTGGGACGGGGTCTTGTGGTTATGCTTCGTGCGGAGGGGGCTGTTCGAGCGGAGCCGGGGGTTGTTCTGTTAGTGGACAGGTCTTAACCTCTGGCCAAACCACAGGTAGCGAAGAGGTGATTTACGACGGTCCCGCGGCAAATGCCCCACCGAGCGCAAGTTTTCGAACTCAAGGGGCCCAGAATTTACCCAATTCTCAATATCGATTGGTAAGCGACAAGCGAATCGATGGATCTGCCGCTTTCGATAAGGGGCTGAATGCGTTTCGATCGCATTCGCTCACCGACGCGGCCGGCTCCTTCGACATGGCCGTGGCCGCCGAACCTGGCAACGCGGTCTACTGGTATTACCGAGCACTGACGCTGTTCGATCTGGGCAATGGCGACGCCGCCGGCGAAGCCCTTCAAAAAGCCGTTTCCCTGGAACAAGACCAACCCATCGAGAATTGGGGCAAACGCATGGAGCGCGTGCAGGGTCGAAATCGGAACTGGGTCGAAAATGCTCGACGCTCCGCTGGGTTGGTTCGTTAAATCCTCCTAAAACCCGCTTGCTTCGCGTTTGCGATCCTCGCGGAAATCATAGAGTCAGTCAGGCATCTTGGCCCTCCTGACGGAGCCGCCGAGATGCCTGACTGTGTTTCTGGTCCAAAGCAAAGCTGCTGGCTTATGTGCCGCACAGCCTATCCAAGAGTCCTGGGGTGAGTTTTCTTCGTTGGGATTTCCAGTTCGCAGCTTCCGCATCTGGGAAATCGGATTCGGTCCGGGTAAGATTGTTTTTTGGAGCGGAAACACGGCTTGACGGTTTTGAGTCTTGCTGGATGAACCAGGTACCGACTACTTTACGAGCATTCCTCGTCGCGTGCGTGGCGACGATTTGCATGCTTTGTTTGAACCGCGTCACGACCGATTCGGTACTCGATCCTCGCCCTCCGGCGATGCTCTCCATCTCATCAGCACGGGTCGACGGTGCCAGTTCAGGATTGCTCG
>JAYVCO010000219.1:0-7540 GCA_043749935.1 Planctomycetia bacterium | reverse complement strand
CGCTGTCGCAGCGACGCCTCAACAAAAACGCACCGCAAATGGCGCGGCAGCGTCGTCAGTGTGCAATCGGCATGCCAGACGCTAGCATTACTTCTGGCGGGAGACCCGGGCGTCTCCGGCAGACCTGGAACTTAGAAGTGGGAGGACACCTTGGCGGTAAGTTCAAAGGCAGCGGGAATGCAATGATTCAAGCACTGCGGTTCGCTCTCGAAACGTATGGGTTGGTGCTCTTTGTGAAAATGATATCCCGTCACCGGTTTCGCCGGCGGACCGCGAAACACAGGCCGCTGAAACCGATCGCCGCGAGCATCCATGTGCTAGGCTCCGGGATGCCGAACGTCTTGATCAGCGGTCCACCATCGCCGGGGGCGCCGAAGGCCGTCAACGTAAACGTCGCGAACACGTCGAAAAAAGAGTCCCCCGCCGGCAGCGCGGGGAGAAAAACCGGGCCAGCCGTCGCTGTACCGCTGCCGACCGAGCCCGACTTGCTGATGTGAAAGTGGAGGTCGTCAGGTGATCCGTACACGCTATCGGAGTCGGAAAACGAGATCAGAACGTCGAACGTAACCAAGCTTGAAGGGCCAGCGGCCCAAATGTAGGGATAGCTCAAGCTAACGGTCGATGCCGCCAGTCCGCCTGGATCGAGTAAATAGTGGACGCCGACGTGGCCCACCAAGGTCGAAGTTGCCCCCAGGCCGGCGCTTTGGGAGAGAAAAGTCGGTGTGAAGGATGGCGGCGCCTTTGGAATAAACGGGACGAACGGCCCGCTTCCGCCAAAAGTTGGCGCCGGCCACGTTTCGGCCATATACTGTGCCGTGCCGACCGTTGGTGCATAGGACGAGGTGTCCAAGTAACCCGGGTAGGTTGGAATCGCCACGGGACCGGTCGTATCGGATGTCGGCCCCGAGAGAACGATGTCGCCACTCGACGAGGCGGAAAAAAATCCGCCTTGGGCAGTTGCCATCGGCAACATGGCAATAGCCGCCATCGCCAAAGCAAAAGGTAATGTGATAACGAAGCGCCGCCAGGCCACCGTAACCACTTTAAAAATGCACATCGGCATCTCCTTTCGACCGACATTCCGCAGATCGGTTGAGCCCGAAAACAAATCGGAGCTCCAATTTAGCGCGATTGTAGCACTCCGCCCCCGGCAAGCACAAGTTTTTGTACAATTTTTTCTTGCAACAACGATTCCTCGGTAATCCGTTCATGGCGGAAGCATTTTCCCCCCTATGGTGATTTTGCTGGCAGCGAGCCGGCTCGAACCCTGGCACGGCAAGGGGGCGTCCCAGCTCTCCAACTTAGATAACTGCGCTGAGTGCTTGGCTTTTCAATCCATCCTTCACGCCAAAATCTCCTCAATCACTTTCCCATGCACGTCGGTCAACCGCCTGTCGATGCCGTTGTGGCGGAAGGTTAGACGTTCGTGATCGACGCCTAGCAGGTGCAGCACCGTGGCGTGGAGGTCGTAGCAATACGTTGGGTTGGTGGCGGCTTTGTAGGACCATTGATCGCTTTCGCCGTAGGTGGTGCCGCCTTTGATGCCGCCGCCGGCTAGCCAGGAGGTGAAGGCGAACGGGTTGTGGTCGCGGCCCTTGGCGCCTTGGCTGCACGGCATGCGGACGAACTCGGTCGTCCAGATCACGATCGTGTCGTCGAGCATCCCGCGCTGCTTGAGATCTTTCACCAGCGCCGCCGCGGGCTGGTCCATGCTCGTGCCCATTTCGCCGTGGTCCTTTTGCAGATCCTCGTGGCTGTCCCAGTTGCGGCGCGGGAAGCCGTTGTCGGCTCCGCTCCAGACCTGCACGAACCGCACGCCCCGCTCGAGCAGCCGCCGCGCGACCAGGCAATTGCGGCCAAAGTCCTCGGTGATCTTCTGGTCCAATCCATACAGCCGACGGGTCGCCTCCGTCTCGCCGGAAATGTCCAAGACCTCCGGCGCGCTCAATTGCAATTTGGCCGCCAGTTCGTAAGAAGCGATGCGGGCATCGAGTCGCGAGTCCCCTTCGCGAGCCTCGCGATGTTCAACATTCAGCTCATTTAGCAACCGCAGGCCGTCAGCTTCGCTTCCGCGCGTGATGTATTTGGCGGCGGCGGGTGGGAACAGGTCGGCGATCGGGTTTTTCGAGCCGGGCTTGATGAGCGTGCCCTGGTGCGCGGCGGGCAGAAAGCCGGCGCTCCAATTGCTGGGGCCGTTGGGGGGAAAGCCGCGGCCGTCGGGCAGAACGACGAACGTCGGCAGATTGTCGGCCATGCTCCCCAGGCCATAGCCGATCCACGCGCCCATGCTGGGGAAGCCGGGCAGGACGAAGCCGGTGTTTTGCATGAACGTGGCCGGACCGTGGACGTTCGACTTGGCGACCATCGAATGAATGAACGCGATGTCATCGACGCAGCCGGACAGGTGGGGCACGAGATCGCTCATCCACTTGCCGCTCTGCCCGTGCTGCTTCCAGGCCCCGGGGCTGGCCATGCAATTGCCGGGGCTGCTCTGAAACAGCTCGACTTTTTCGCCGGGATCGAACGGCTGGCCGTTACGCTTAATCAGCTCGGGCTTGTAGTCGAACAAGTCGCACTGGCTGGCAGCGCCCGACATGAAAAACTGCACGACCCGTTTGGCTTTGGCCGGATGGTGGAGACCGTGGTTGGCGGCGGTTGCGGCTTCGGCGGCGCGGGCGTTGGACAGGAGGCCGCCGTCGGCAAGGAGTTGGGTCAGGGCGATTCCGCCTAAGCCGCCGCCGAAGTGCCACAGGAAACGACGACGGGATGTCGTCGTTGGGATTGGGGGTTGGGGATTAGGGGTTAGGAAGGAAGACATGGGAAAGTCAATTTCGGCTTAGTCTATGAAGACGAATTCGTTGGTGTTGAACAGGAGGCGGCAGGCGTTGGGGAGGTTGTGGGTTTCGATATAGGTTTTCAGAGCGTCGGATTCTTTTTTGCTCGGGGGGCGGCCGAAGGCCAGGCGGTAGGCGGTTTCTATTTGAATGTTGGGGTCGGGCGATTGAGCTTGCAGGCGGGCGGCGAAGTGTTCGGCTTGTCTGGTGACGAAGGGGTTGTTCCATTGGGCCAGAGCCTGGATCGACGTGAGCGTAGTGTTGCGCTTGGGCGTCAGGATCGAGGGATCGGCGCAGTCCAGGCATTCCATGAACGGGTCGGGCACGCTGCGCACCAGAAAGCGATAGACGCTGCGACGAAAACTGCGGGCGTCGTCGACGTCAAACCGCTCGTAGTCGTAGATCGGCGAGTGGTCGTCTTTGAAAAAGAACTGCTGCACCGAGGGTCCACCGGCCGTCAGGTCGAGCTTGCCCGAGACCGCCAGCAGCGAATCGCGAATGCACTCGGCATCAAGCCGCTGGCGATTGGCCCGCCAGAGATAACGGTTGGAGCCGTCGATCTTTGTCGCGTCGGGCCGGGATTGCGAAGTCTGCCGATACGCGGCGCTGGTCAGCAGCAGCCGGTGTAGCTTTTTGAGCGAGTGGCCGCTGTCGATGAACCACCTGGCCAGCCATTCCAAAAGTTCGGGATGCGTCGGCAGCGAGCCCATGCGGCCGAAGTCGTTGGGCGTGTCGACAATTCCTTGGCCAAAGTGAAACTGCCAGACGCGATTGACGATCGAACGCCGCACCAGCCCGTTGTCGGGGCTGCTCAGCCAATGGGCCAGCGCAGCGCGGCGCTGCGACTCTTGATCCGGATCGGCCAGCGTGAACTGCGGGCCCTGCACACAAGCCACGCCGCCCGGCGCCACGAGCTGCTGAGGACTGCGCACGTCGCCACGAGCCAACAAATGAATGGGCCGTGGCGCTGCCGGAGCGGCGAAGGAGCCTTGCGCGGCGAACTGGCTGGCAGCCGCATAGACCCAATGCTGCTTGCGAAGCGCGGCGAGCTTCTCGTTGACTTGTTGAAGGCTCTGTTCGGCTTGCGCTAGTTCCTGGCCCGTTTTCTCTGTACTCTCTGTCGTCTCTGTGGCAACTCTTTCCGCGATTGCTTTTCTTAGAGCCGCCACTTGCGACTCAATCTTTGTTCGTTCGGCGATCAGAGCCGCGCGTTGTCGTTCGATTTCGGGATCGGCCCCATATAGTCGATCGGCCCGTTCGACACCCGCGAAGACAGCTTGCAGGCCGTAGTAATCTTGCTGACGGATCGGATCGAATTTGTGATCGTGGCAGCGGGCGCAATGGACGGTGAGACTGGCAAAGGTCGACATGACGCCGGTCACCATGTCGTCGCGGTCATTCGCTCGAGCAATATCCTTGTCGACCGTCCCCTCGCGAAGCTCGACGTGGCCGACGAAATCCCAAGGGCCAGCGGCGATGAAACCGGTGGCAACCGTGGCCTGCGGATCTTCGGGGTACAGCACGTCTCCCGCGATCTGCTCTTCGACAAAGCGATCGTAAGGCTTGTCCTGGTTCAGGCTGTTGATGACGTAATCGCGATAGGGCCAGGCGTTGGGCCGCGGCTTGTCCTTGTCGTACCCGTGCGACTCGCCGAAATGAACGACGTCGAGCCAGTACCGGCCAAAACGCTCGCCATAGCGGGGCGAAGCCAGCAGTCGATCGATCAGGGTCGTATAAGCATCGTCGCTGGTGTCCGCCAGAAAGGCCTCGACTTCTTGGGGCGTCGGCGGAAGGCCGTGCAAATCAAACGTGAGCCGGCGAATGAGCGTGCGGCGGTCCGCTTCGGCAGAGGCGGTCAGATGTTGCTCGTCGAGCTTTGCCGCAATGAAAGCGTCGACTGGCGTGCGGACCCAATCGCTAGTTGTTTTTGGCACGTTGACATTGACCAAAGGGCCGAGAGACCACCAGTTGGCGTCGATCTGTTTTTTGTCCGTCAGCACAAGATCCGCCGGCCACTTGACTTCTTCGGCAATCCAACGGCGGATCGCGGCGACCTCAGCAGCGACAAGAGGCGGCTGCCCCTTGGGCATTTCGGGTTTGTCACCCGAGATATACTCGACGAGCAGACTTTCGTCAGGCTTGCCAACCGTGATCGCTGGGCCACTCTCGCCACCGGCTAGCGCGGATTTCTGGCGGGACAAATCGAGCCCACCTTTGGCCTTAGCACCTTGATGGCAATGGAGACAGTGTCGCTCGATAATTGGCGCGACGTCCTTTGAGAAAAAGTCCTTGTCGGCTGCGTGCAGTGCCGGCGCGGCGAGCGTCGCCCAGAGCAGGCACAACATGGCGGGTCGCAACAGGTACAAGTGCCAGTCCTCGAGCTTGCCCGGATTGCGGGCGACAGCAGTCGTTTCAAACGCAGGCAATGATGATAAGAACAGCCTAGTATAACAGTTGGAGATGGGCGGAATAATATGTGCCGGCCGTACAACTTCATTAGAATTTGACACAACGTTTTGCTGGGTTTAGCCTTTGTCTCGCCATCGAGGTAAGCTGCGTCGACAAACCTCGATTATGCGCTGACGGATTGAAGGACAGGGCGGGAGATCTTGATGGGAACGATGTTCGAGTTCAAGGATGTGACGGATTGCGGACTGCCGGCGATCGAGGCGGAGTTGCTGGCGCGGCACGTGAGCGAAGCGTTGCGTTTGCCTCCCGTCGAGGCCTGGCGCGAGATTTCGCAGAGCATCCTGCGGCCGGAACACCCTTGGGCACTGCACCGGTCGCTGTTCGAGACAGCCTTTCGCGATTGGGATCCTGCGAATGGCCCGGCTCCGGCTTGGACTCCAACGGACGAGACGATTCGAGAAACACAGGTCGGCCGGCTGATGGCCGAACGGGGTTGCGCGTCAGTCGCGGAACTGCACGTGTGGAGCGTGGCCGATCGCGCGGGGTTTTGGAACGAGATGATCCAACGGTTGGGAATTCGTCTGGCCCAGCCGTCGACGAAGGTGCTCGATCTTACCAACGGCGTGACACAGTCAATATGGCTCAGCGGGGCGAAGCTCAACATCGCCGACAGTTGCTTCCAGGCCCCGCCCGGCAAGCTGGCGATCGAATATCGGGGCGAGGGAGAGGCGGCGCGCAGAATCACGTATGGCGAATTGAACGTTCTGGTCAATCGCGTGGCTAACGGCTTGCTGGCGGCCGGATTTCGGCCCGGCGACGCCTTGGCTATTTATTTGCCGATGACGATCGAGTCGGTCGCGATTTACTTGGGCATCATTCGCGTCGGCTGCGTGGCGGTTTCGATTGCCGACAGTCTGGCCGCCGAGGAGATCGCGGTTCGGTTGCGGCTCTCGGAGGCCAGAGGCGCATTTACGCAAGATACGATGTTGCGTGGCGGCAAGCATCTGCCGCTTTACTCCAAGGTTATCGAGGCAGATGGTCCGCGAACCATTGTGATTTCCGCGGGCTCGGTTGAGTTGCGGCCCGGCGATTTGGAATGGAAGGAGTTTCTCAGTTCCAATGAACAATTCAATGCTTATCTGGCCGATCCGCACGAGCCGACTAACATTCTGTTTTCTTCCGGCACCACCGGCGAACCGAAGGCGATTCCTTGGACGCACGTCACACCGATCAAGTGCGCGGTCGATGGCTACCTGCACCAAGACATCCACGAGGATGACCGCGTCGCGTGGCCGACCAACCTGGGCTGGATGATGGGCCCTTGGCTGATTTACGCGAGCCTGGTGAATCGCGCGACGATGGCCCTATATGGCGGCGCGCCGACCGGCCGCGATTTCGGGCAGTTTGTCCAGGACGCGGAGGTCACCATGCTTGGCGTCATTCCGAGCCTGGTCAAGACCTGGCGGGCGACCGACTGCATGCGCGGGCTCGATTGGAGCCGCGTCCGACGGTTTAGCTCGACGGGCGAATGCTCGAATGCCGAGGACATGCTGTTTCTGATGAGCCTCGCCGGGTACAAGCCGGTGATCGAATATTGTGGCGGCACCGAACTGGGCGGCGGATACATTGGCAGTACGATGGCCCAGCCGAACGTGCCCGCGGTATTCACCACGCCGTCGTTTGGAACGGAACTGGTGCTCATGAATGAGGCCGAAGGGGATATCGAGGCGGGTGAGGTGTTTTTGGTGCCACCGGCGATCGGCATGTCGACGAAGTTGCTGCACCACGACCACCAGGCCGTCTATTTCGACGAGACGCCGTTGGGGCCGAAGGGCGAGATCCTCCGCCGGCATGGCGACGCGATGGAACGCTTGCCCGGCGGATACTACCGCGCGCAGGGACGCGTGGATGACACGATGAACTTGGGGGGCATTAAGGTTAGTTCGGTCGAGATCGAACGCGTGCTGAACACTGTGCCAGGCATTCGCGAGACTGCGGCAGTGGCTGTTGCACCCCCAGGCGGTGGTCCGAGTCTGTTGTGGATCTTTGCCGTGCTGCACGAAGACGGCCAGCCAGACGTGGGCGAGCTGCAGAGCCAACTGCAACAAGCAATCCGCACGCACCTGAATCCGCTGTTCAAGATCTCGGCACTGACCGCGATTGAAAATCTACCGCGGACTGCGTCTCACAAGATCATGCGTCGCTTGCTGCGCGACCAGGCGGTGCGATTGCTCAATGGTGGCTGAGCGGCATTCGCGAACGGAAAATATTTGACATCGCCCAGTGAGTCCGCTAGC
>JAYVCO010000218.1:0-3636 GCA_043749935.1 Planctomycetia bacterium | reverse complement strand
CCACTTGGACTTTGCCGAGCACTTTGCCGCCGGGCTGAAGCCGCACAGTGTGCGAGAAAAATATTACTACGCCCGCGGCCCACAAGCGGTCAATCGCGTCGTCGATATCTCGGGCACGATCGACAAGAAATTGAAGGCCATCTGCGCCAATAAAACAATGCTGGGTAACATGGTTCACGAATTTCGCGATGCGCTGGCGAAGCGCAATCTAAAGTTGCCCGAGTTGGAAGGTGACCCCGCGGCCGCGATCCGAGCCTATGCCGATCTAAGATTCCGCGAAGGCTCGGCCAAGCGAGGCCAAGAGTACGGTCTGAAATACGCCGAGCGTTTCCACTACATCGGTCCCGACAACTCGCTCGACGAGTACATTGCCAAGCACGCGGTGCCGCTGCGGTAGGGGCAGTTTGAAGTGATGGAAAGTTCGGCCTCGACCTCGAAGGTGCAGCCTTCTAACCCAATCAAGTGTCAGCAGGAACGAGCTCGAGGCGAAGCTTCAAGTGCAGGGCTTCCGCGATGCGTCGGAGCATCGACAGTGAATGCCCCTCGTAATCTGCGTTTTCAAGCTGAGAAATGACGCTCTGGGTCGTGCCGATAGCCGAGGCAAGTTGTAGTTGCGTCATGCCGGCGGCGTGTCTGGCATCGTAAATCATCTGAGCAACACGATAGTCCTCAGCAATTTGTAGCATCTCGGGATTCGTATCGGGATTAATGCCTGTTTTGCGGGACAGGATTTCTACGGCGTCGGATGTCTTAGCCATTGGATGATTCCTCTTCATAAACAAAGCGGTGCTGAGCCGGATTGTTCTTATACAGCTCGATACGGTTCACCGCTCGGTCAATCTCCTGGTCCGGCGTCTTCTTTTCTTTGGTCAGACCGCAAGCGAGTATCGCCACGTCTCTTCCGACGAAACCGTACAAAATGCGATAGTTGACATTTCCGACCTCCGTGCGAAGCTCGTACACGCCATCTTGCAAGAAGTCGGCACGCGGTCGTCTGAGTTCGCTGCCGAACTCTTTCAACAGCTTCACGAGACCAAAGCACTTTTTAGCGGCACGTTCGTTCTTCGCGCGGAGAGCCAAGATCCAGTCGAGCACGGGCACGCTTCCGTCGTCCTCTTTATAGAAATAGACTTCCGTGCTTGGCATGAACAGCCCTCGTCGTGTATCGTAATTTTACGATAATTCTTGCTCGATGTCAAAAGTCCAATGTGCCGGTACTGGTTTACTTTGAACCACGGATTTTCTGAAGTGGGACAGTTTGAAATGTCAGCCACTCCCGTAGTAGGGCACCGGTTGCTCCGCACGCGATCTGCGCCCGATGACCAGCAGCGGGAGCACAATCAAGAAGATCAATGTGGGCATGGGCTCCGAGCGCCTTCTGAACGGCCGCGTGACAAAAGCGGCTACTTCGCCTTGGCCGTCATTTGCCACAGGCGTAGAACCCCGTCCATGTGCGGGGTGAGCAGGCGCAGGCCGTCGGGGTGCAGGTCGAGATCGCGGGCGACGTCGGGCAGCTTGAAATGGAAAAATTCGTTCGGCTGATCGGTTTTCCAGAACAGCAGATGCCCTCCATCGCCGCCGCCGACGGCGCCGATCACGAACCCGTCGCGATGCAACTTGACGCCTGTGATCGGGCCTTTTAGTTTGGCTTGCGAAACCAACTGCTGAATCCTCTCGCCCTTGGCGAAATCGAACACCACAACCTGCGGAGTGCCAACCCCGGCAAAGGCGTTGGAGACTTCGCTAATGCCGCCGCACGCCAGCAGGCCGCCGTCAGAACTGAAGGCCATCGCGCGGACACCGCCGATATCGGCGCCAAATCCTTCGTCGTACTTCCAGAGCGAGCCGGCATCCAAATGGCGCAGTTGCTCGCCGGTGGCCAGGTCCCAGTGACGAACCACGCCCTTCAAGTCGCCGGAGACCAGCGACCGGCCGTCGGGATGAAAGGCGACGTTATAAACATGGTTGGCATGACCAAAGCATTCTTGGATTTGTGTGCCATCGACCGCGTTCCAGATTTTCACCAGATTGTCGTTGCCGCACGTGGCTAACAGATTGCCGTCGGGACTGACTGCCACGGCGCGTACCCAACCGCGATGTGCTTCGATCGTGCGCTGCGGACCAGGGGCCTCGGACGTCACATCCCACCAGATCATACGGCCGTCGTAGCCACCGCTATAGAGCGTGCTGCCCGAAGGATGAAAGGCCAGGGCGCTGCGTACCCAACTGTCGTGCCCCACCAGCGGCGTGGCCTTGCCAGAGGCGATGTTCCAGCGCTGGATCGAATTGTCTTGCGCCGTGGCGAAGGCAAACTGACCGCTGGGATCGAATCGGCCGGCCAACAGCGGGCTAGTATGTTTGAATTCGCCGATCAAGTGAGTCTGCGCCGGGTCGGCTTTCGGTGAGGCGGCGTCGGCAGTCATGAGAGCAACTCCTGGATCGGCTCAGCCGCGGGATCGGCCATGGGGATGCTGCGACCGCCGGCATCGAATTTGGCCGTCGAATCGACTCCAACCGCGCGCAAGTACGTGTGAAACAGATGGCCGTGATCAACCTGGCGATCGGCCACGGCAGTGCCGTTGTCGTTGGTTTTTCCGATCACGGCGCCCGGTTGAATGCCGCATCCGCCGAGCACGACCGACCAGGCGCTGCCCCAGTGATCGCGGCCGAAATTCCGGTTGATCTTGGGCGTGCGGCCGAATTCCGACATCACGACCAGCAGCGTACTCTTCCACAAACCACGTTGCACAAGATCTTCGACCAAGGTAGCGAACGTGCGGTCGAACTCGCCGAGTTGCTCGATGTGGAAATCGAAATTTTCATTGTGCGTGTCATAATTAGAATGGTGAACCTGCACGCAGCTCACGCCGTGCTCAACCAATCGCCGGGCCAGCAGGCAATGGCGACCAAATTCGTGCGTGCCATAGCGCTCCAGCTCGGCGGCGGGTTCTTTGCTGACGTCGAACACCTCGCGCCGCTCCATCAACTGCTGGGCCTGCTCGAACGACGAGGTGAACGCATCGCTTTCGGCCGTGCGCCGCCGGCGGGCAAAGTGGCTGTTAACTTGCATGCGCAGCGCATTGCGCTTGGCATCGTCGGCTTCGGTCAAATTCGCCTGCCGGGCAGTATTTTGCGGAGGGTTGCCGTTGCCGAGCATGATGCTGGCGAACTTGGGGCCCAAGAAGGCCGCATTGTTTGTCGTGCCTCCACCACCGCCACGCGCAATGTGAATATGTCCAGGCAGCGGCGAAGATTCTGGCGCCAGCACCTTCGCGCCCACGGCTCCCAAATGGGGATAGTCGGCCACCGGCTCCTGGCGCCGACCGGTGGTCATGCAGTAATGACCCTTGCCGTGGTCGTCTTCCTTCGTATTGACGCTGCGCACGATCGACAGGTGGTGCATCTGCTTGGCCGTGTAGGGCAACAGCTCGCTGATGTGCGTGCCGGGCACGGAAGTCGGAATCGCACGAAACGGTCCGCCGGTGTCGGTCTTGGGCTTGGGATCCCAACTCTCCAGTTGGCTCAGTCCGCCGGCCAGCCAGACGATGATGATGTGCTTTTGCGACGCGTTCAGCTCGGGCATGGCCGCGCCGAGCAGATGAGGAAAACTCATGGTGCCCAAACCGGCCGCGCCGG
>JAYVCO010000217.1:0-6550 GCA_043749935.1 Planctomycetia bacterium | reverse complement strand
GTATTCCGACGGCAAGCAGAAGTTGGTGACGCACTACGACCACGGCACGAAACACGGAACCGAGCTGCTCTGGTATCCAAACGGCGAAAAGCAGCGAGAATCGCAGCTCGTACAGGGGCAAAAGAACGGACCGTTCTTGGAGTGGTATCCCACCGGGCAGCAGAAACTCTCGATGATCTACCGCGTCGGTGTGCCCGACGGCAAACGGATTCAATGGTTCGCCAACGGCAACAAAACGGTTGAAGGCGAATACCGCGAGGGCAAACCCGACGGCGCTTGGAAGGAATGGTACGAGGACCAGGTGCCTAATTCGGAATTGTTCTGGAAAAACGGGCAGCCGGAAGGACCTCAGGTTTACTATCACCCCAACGGTCAAAAACGGGTGGAAGCGACCTATCGGGACGGGCTGCGCGAAGGAATTTGGACCGAATGGTACGCCGACGGCCAGAAGCGGTCTGCCGGAAAGTATTTGCACGACAAGGTGGACGGCGAAGCCCAGTATTGGTACGAGGACGGCCAGCCGCTATCGACGCGAACGTATTTGCAAGGTGAAAAGCACGGCACCTGGACGGAATGGAACAAAGAGGGAAAGGTCGTTTCTCAGCGCAAATACGACCACGGTTCATTGATTCAATGACCGTTCGGCCCGCATTGCCGATAATTCACGCTAGCCGCGCATCTTGGCCGGCAGCGTGAACGAATAGAGCATCACAACGGCACCGGCGGAAAGCAGGCTCCAGGGGGCCCATTCGGCTGGCGTGATTTCCCGGTACGCTGGCGCGATCTGTTGGGCCAGAGCAGAGGCCGAGGCATCTCGGCTGGGGTGTAACACGGCGCGGTCGAGCACCAAACATTCCAGACCTAGGATGAACGCGTACACTCCTAGAGCGAGGAAAAAGGCTCGAAACATCGAGAGACTCTCCACACGTTGGGCCGATCTTGGCAGGATCCTGCATGCTTTCATCGACCTCGGGCGGCGCCTGACTATAGCATGAACGGGTTGTCGGCCACGGGCCTCGCAATGCGCTGGTTGTGCTATGCCGCTGGAAACGAAAGCGCCATGCGTGGGGGAAGTTGCGCGCCGGCCGCGCCCTCGTTCCGATTGCCATCGCGAGCGGGAAAAAACGCTCGACACGCCACGGAATTGTCGATTTGTCCCGAGGAATACAGACTCCTCGCGCGCGAAATCGACCCACCGCGGCGCGAGTGAACTTCTGGACAAATTGGAAAAATTGTCGATTCGCCCCCACCTATCAATAAGAGCTTGCAAGTTTTCCGATTAAGTAGAGGGGATGCCCGCCTTTACAGCGGTTGTTCCCTTTTTGGGCCAGACCTATAATATCTTGGAGATTTTCCGCTTGGAGTATCCGATATTGTCGGCAAAACCCAAACTTCTGTTCGTTGGTGATTCCGAACTACAGCAACAGCAGTTGCTTGGCCAGTTGAACGAATCGTTCGAAGTCGTCCAAGTGCGGAGCCCATTGCGGGCTCTAAGCCACATGACGCGCGAATCGTTCGCCGGGTTGTACGTCACCGCTCCACATCTCTCCGACGCGTTCCAGATCGGCAAGCTGCTCCAGAACGAACGCATCTTGGAAGGCATGCCGGATGGAATTGTCGTGCTCGACTCCGAAAATACGATCGTGTGGGGCAACGGCCGCTTGCGCGATTGGGCGAAGCGCGACACGGTAATCGGCGCAAACTTCTATACCGTCCTGGGAAGTCCCGAAATCCTGGGACCGGACTTTTGCCCCTTCCACACCGCACTAGCCACGGGCCGGCCCAGCAATTCGACCCTACGTTCCGCCGACGGTAAGTATTTTCAGGTGCACGCCGCCCCGGTCTTTGAGGGCGATCTGACCGCGCAGCATTTGATTGTCACCGTGCGCGACGTCACCACCGAAATGCTGCAGCAGCAGAAACTAGCCGCAATTCATCAAGCTGGTGTCGAACTGGCCGATCTGATGCCCGAAGAGCTTTCGGTGATGTCGGTCGAAGAGCGCATCGAGCTCTTAAAGAAAAACATTCTGCATTTCACGAAGGATCTGTTGCACTTTGACGTGGTCGAAATTCGGTTGCTCGACGGGCGTACCGGCAAGCTCGAACCACTGCTGGCCGTGGGTATCATTCCAGAAGCCGCCGGGCGCGATTTGTTTGCTCGGCCGCAAAACAATGGCGTGACCGGCTTTGTCGCGGCCACCGGCAAGAGCTATCTCTGCGAAGACACCACCGCCGATCCGCTCTACCTGGAGGGATGTAAAGGCGCCAAGAGCTCATTGACCGTACCACTAGTCTTGCACGACGAGGTCATCGGCACGTTCAATGTCGAAAGTCCCGAACCGCGAGCCTTTTCCGAGAGCGACTTGCAGTTTCTGGAAATCTTCACGCGCGACGTGGCCGTGGCGCTCAATACGCTCGAGCTGCTACGGGCCGAAAAAGCCACCACTGCACAGGAAAGCGTCGAGGCTATCCATAGTGCGGTCGCGCTTCCAGTCGACGACATTCTCAACGACGCCGTTAATATCATGGAGCGTTATATTGGCCACGAGCCCGAAGTCGTGGAACGGCTGCAGGCAATCTTGCGCAACGCGCGCGATATCAAGCAGTTGATCCAGCGAGTGGGCCAGAAAATGGCTCCCACTCAGGCGCACCCGCAAATTGAGCAGTCCGATTCACATGGGTTATTGCGCAGTCGGCGAATTCTGGTGGCCGATGCCGACGAGAGCGTGCGCAGCGCAGCACACAACCTGCTCGAACGCTATGGCTGCGTCGTCGAAACCGCGCACGATGGGGCGGAAGCCATCTTCATGGTTCGCAACATGGAGATTGAGAGCAACTATGACGTGATTATCGTCGATATTCGCCTGCCTGATATGACCGGCTACGAATTGCTCGTCAAGCTCCAGGAAATCATCGACCCGGTGCCGCTGGTGCTGATGACGGGGTTTGGCTACGATCCCGGCCACTCGATCGTCAAAGCCCACCAGGCCCGGCTGCCGCTTTATGGCGAGCTTTGCAAGCCGTTCCGCCTCGACCAACTGCTCGATACGGTGGAACGGATCGTCCGGCAACGCGCCGAACTCGACCAGGCTTCGAGTGGCGCCAAACCAGTTGCCCCAGTTGCTGTCGAGCAGCAGTAGGCAGCCGTTAGCCGCGGTCTGTTCCTGGCCAACGTTCTGTTCGTGCAACCCCCTGCTTTCGACTTCGTTGGTTTCCGATTCCGTGCGTTTCTTCCAAGCGTTTTACCAAGCATGTTGCTAGCACTCACGATTGCTGTGGCCGTGGTAGCAATCCTTGGGCACGCGGCTATTTGGGTCGGGCTGGTCAACCGATGGCACTCGACTGGCTACCCGAGAAAAGTGATTAAGAGCGTTACCCTGCTATTCTATGCCGGCCTGATTGCACCTCCGCTGGCGGCTGCCTGGTACGCCTTGAGCGAGCTTTGGCCTCCTCCTGAGACTGTGCATTGGAAGCTCAACGGAGCGACCGCCTATATTGCTTTCTGTGCTGCTTACGGGGCTGTCCACATTCCAACCTGGGCCCTTTCGCATTTAAGGTCCTTGCGACGCCCAGAAGCCGTCCAGCTTCGCCGGAACCACGTCGTTGACGTCGCCGAGCAACTCGGCAGCTCGCCTGCTCGAGGCTGGCGCACGGAGATTTTTTCGCGAATTCCCGCCAATCAGCTCTGGAAGTTGCACGTGTCGGAGTTCTCAGTGGCGATTCCGGGGTTGAATCCTCTGCTCGAGGGGCTCTCGATCTGCCACTGGTCCGATCTGCACTTGAGCGGCCGGATCGATCGGGGCTACTTTCGCGAGGTCGTGCGACTAACCAATGAGCTGCGTGTCGATCTGATCGCTTTGACAGGCGACATCTGCGACCGCGCAGCTTATATCGATTGGCTGCCGGAGATTCTTGGCCCGGCCACCTCGGCACTGGGTAAATACTTCGTGTTAGGCAACCACGATTTGCGGACCAAGGATGTTCGGCGGTTGCGGGCGTCCATGTGCGAAGCGGGCTTTGCCGACGTCGGCGGGCGCTGGGAATCGATCGACAATCGCAAGATCCTGATCGCCGGAGACGAGCGGCCGTGGTTCAAGGCGGATCCCCTCGAGCGACCTTTGCCGGTCGAAGCGGATGACCCATCGCTAAAAATTCTACTGTCACACACGCCTGACCGGCTCGACTGGGCCCGATCGCAGGGATTTGATCTCATGCTGGCCGGCCACACGCACGGCGGGCAAATTCGCTTTCCACTCGTGGGGCCGGTCCTATGCCCAAGTTGGCACGGCACTCGATACTCCGGTGGCTTTTATCACCAGCCCCCGACGCTCATGCACGTGAGTCGTGGAACCGCCAGTCTGATGCCGCTTCGGCTCAATTGCCCGCCGGAAATCACGAAGTTGGTGCTATACCGGGCAGACGGTTAAAGAAGCGGCGGTCGCGAGCCAACGGATGCACCCGAGACGTTGCTGCCTGGCGGCTACTGCTTGACGATTTCCACACAAATGCCACCAGCTTTGAACAGCTTGTGCATGCGTGTGAACCACAGCTCGTTCTTCCAAGCCAGGCCCAATTCCTGGCTGGTGCGGAACAGCTCTTTGCGATTGTACGTTCGGCAGCACCAAAACCGGCTGGTCCAAGCCCCGGCAAACGTGTCCTCGGTCGCTAACAACAGCATCCGCCCGCCCGATCGCATCACGCGCGCCAGCTCGGCCAAACCGGGACGCGCCTCGGGCAAATGCTCGAGCACGTAGCCACACGTCACGCAATCGAAGCTTTCGTCAGCAAATGGCAAGCGGCAAAGATCAGCCGCGACGTGATCGGGCACATTGCTCTTTAGTCGCGTCCTTGCGCGACGCAGCATCTCGGGCGAAAGATCGCAGCAGGTGATATTCGCGTCGGGATCGGCATATTTGAGCAAATGCATGGCGATTTGGCCGGCGCCGCTGCCAACATCCAAGATGTTCTTGGCCCCGCGCAGGTCAAAGCGTCGCTCTCGGAGCAGCCGATCGCCCAGGTGGAGGTGTAGCGACAGCAGGCTGGCCGTGGCCAGCATTGCCCCCTGTGGACCGCCGTAAACGTCGCGGACTTTTTCGCGGTACTGCTCGTAGCTGACCCGGTTGATTAGGTCATTTTCCAGCAGTTTGAGAATGGTTTTCTTCTTGCGGGCAGGGGCGGACCGCTTCTTCTTTTTGGGTCGGGGTGATAACGCCTTACTAATCATTTCCGCTCCTGCCGAAACCGAACCAGAGGGGCTCCCCTGCCGCCTGCTTAGACATACACCCGACGGTTGTAGATATACCATTCCAGGCCTAAAACGCATAGTGCCCCCAACAGCAGAGCCTTCCAAAGCTCTCGGCGAGCACCCTCCCAGCCTGCCTGACCCTCGACCTCGACGTAGCCAATGCGAACGGTATTCTCCGGCCGGGGCTCGATATTGCTCTCAGCGCTGTCAAACAGGTTCACTGCAAATCGCTGGGGAGGCTGTTTAGGCTCTTCCACCTGGTAGATTCCCAGTTCATCGGTGCCGCTGAAATTGAACGTTTCGGCCTTTTCACGCTTCAGCGGAAATGTCTTCCCGCTAGGTGTGCGAACTTCAAGGGTTTCGGCCGATCCCACGCTTCGCAGCGACACGGAACGGCCCGGCTGAATATTGACCGCCGAGAGAGACGTAGCTGAACCGCCAAAGTACGAAAGCGTATTTAGAACAAAAACCGGAAAGCTGAGACGCAAGGGCCAATCCGTATTCGCTTCTCGCTCGCCTTGTTCGTTGGTCCCCACGATTTCAGCGCCCAGCACGGCATCCTCGAAACCGTCGCGCGGGGCAATGGCAAACAGCGGACCCGCGTCGGTCTCGATCAGCACGTTAGCTCCCGCCGGAGGCTTGATCGCCTGGCCCTCGACAAACTTGACATTGCCTAGATCGATCAACTGCATCAACGGATGAGCCGTTTCGACATCGATGATCTGCGGCGCGGGTTTCTTTGGCCCCGCTGTCCAGGAAGTGCCTGCCGGCATTCGGCCGATGAACAGCGTATCGGCCTGCGGCAGTTGTTTGGGAGAGCATTGATCGTAGATGACCAGCGCGTAATAGCCTGACGAGGCTTTCTGCTCGTAGGGCTTCGTCTCTAAAATGCTTGGCTGCGCGACTTCGATTTCAGCCAGCTCGTGCGCACTCTCGGTGTTGAGCGCCAATTCCAAGGCGTCGTTGCCCGGCGTTACCAGAAGCACCTTGCTGCGCGTTGGAGGATCGACGGCCGCCCAGGCCTCGTCGTCGACCGAGAGCACGCCGCCAGAATGAGTCAACAGTTTCAATGCGCCCGAGTGCAGGTCGCCCAATTCAAAGACGATCCCGCCCGAGCCGCCGGCCTTGAGCACGACTTTCCCCGCGTCGACCAGAGCGTCATCCTTGAAAAGTTCGACTTCCGCCGTCACTGGTTCGGGACCAAAATTCTCCAGCCGGGCAAAGGCCTGCAACATTTCTTTGTTGTCCTCGCGACGGCGCGTGCTAAACGCGGTGATGCCCACGTTAGGTTCAGCGGGCTCACCG
>JAYVCO010000216.1:0-12348 GCA_043749935.1 Planctomycetia bacterium | reverse complement strand
GGGTTAATAATCTGTGCCCTGACGATCCGCTGCGGCTCCACCGCCGCGCGTTTCTGGGGCGGGCGTCGTTGGGTATGGGCGCGCTGGGTCTGGCCGGATTGTTGGGGCCCGAGAGCGTGGCTGCCGATACCGCGCAGTCAGATTCATCTTTCGTCTTTCCTGCCCAAGGCCTTCCGCATTTTACGCCGCGCGCCAAACGCGTGATCTTTCTGTGCATGGCCGGCGGCCCTTCGCACATCGAGACTTTCGACCCCAAACCGAAATTGGCCGAGATGCACGGCCAGCCGATGCCCGAGTCGTTCACCGCCGGCCAGCCGATTGCGCAGCTTCAAGGTCAGAAGTTGGTGTGCCAGGCGCCGTTGTTCAAGTTCCAACGTTGGGGCGAGTCGGGACAGGAAATCAGCGAAGTGCTGCCGCACATCGGTGGCGTGGCTGATGAGTTGTGCATTGTTCGTTCGTTGCACACGGACCAGATCAATCACGATCCGGCCCACACCGTGATGAACACCGGCACGTCGATTTCGGGCCGCCCGAGCATGGGCTCATGGATTCTCTACGGACTGGGCAATATGGCGGCTAATTTGCCGGGCTTTGTCGTGCTCACGAGCACCAGCCAGGACGGTCGCAACCCTCAGCCGATCGCGGCCCGGCAGTGGCACAGCGGCTTTTTGCCGAGCCGGCTGCAAGGCGTGGCGTTCCACTCGCACGGCGACCCTGTGCACTACTTGGGCAATCCGCCGGACGTTTCGCCGACTGAACAGCGTCGGCTGGTTTCGACCGTGGGGCGACTCGATGCGATCCGCAACGAACTGCTGGCCAATCCAGAAGTCGAGACCCGGATCGCCCAATATGAGTTGGCATTTCGCATGCAGACCAGCGTCCCGGAGTTGATGGATGTTTCCGACGAGCCGGCTCATGTGCTGAATAGCTATGGCGCCCAGGGAGCCGACGGGTCGTTTGCCTACAATTGTCTTTTGGCTCGACGGCTGGCCGAGCGGGGCGTGCGGTTCATCCAGCTTTATCATCGCGACTGGGACCATCACAACGACCTGGCGAAATTCATGCGCATCTCGGCCCGGGATTGTGACCGAGCCACTGCCGCGCTCATCAACGATTTGAAACAACGGGGCATGCTCGACGAAACGTTGGTCGTGTGGGGAGGCGAATTCGGTCGGACGCCGATGGCACAGAGCAACAAGGGCGATGTCGGTCGCGATCACCACATGCGGGCCTTCAGCATGTTTCTGGCCGGCGGCGGCGTTCGCGGCGGTATGACGTATGGCGGCACCGACGAGCTGGGATATCACTCGACGGAAAACCCCGTACACGTCCACGACCTGCACGCCACGATGTTGCACCTGTTGGGCCTGGATCACACGAGACTCGTCTATCGTTACCAGGGACGCGATTTCCGGTTGACCGACGTGGCGGGCGAAGTCGTGCGGCCAATTCTGACGTGAGTGGGCATTTTGTACTATTGAAGAGGGATTTGATGAATCGTTTTGGCAAGCCGTTGGTAATTCTCACGCTTTTGCTTTTCGCTCTCCCAGGCATTGCTAATGCTGATTCGGAAGCCGCAAAGCAGTTAGACCAACTGCTCTCGGATAGCTGGGAGTTTTCACTCTCTGAAGATCCGCTGTTCGCGACGCAAGTTGGTGACAATCGATCGAACGACAAACTGCCCCGCGAGACCTTGGCAGATCATCGGCGTCGATACGATGCCGATCGCAAGTTTCTGTCTCGACTCGAATCCATTCCACGCGATCAACTTGCCCGTGCACGACAAGTCGATTACGACATTTTCAGGCGTCTGAAGCGCGACGCGATCGCCGAACACAAGTTTCAGTCGCACCTGACGCCGATCACCAATCGCTCGGGCTTTCACCTTTCGTTTCCTGAACTGCCGTTGGAAATGCCTCTGCTAACGGTCAGCGACTACGAACACTACGTCGCCAGACTGCGGGCATTCGGCCAATACACCGACGACCACATCGAGCTATTGCGCGAGGGGATCAAGCGAGGCGTGACGATGCCCGGTGTCGTGCTCGCGGATTTTGACAAGTCGGTAGCGCCGCACGTCGTCGAGAATCCAACGCAGAGCTTGTTGTACAAACCCCTGGTCAAATTGCCAGAAACATTTGGCGATGCGGATCGCACGCGTTTGGTTGCCAGTGGCAAGGCGGCCATCGCCGAGAGCGTTGTGCCCGGCTATCGCCGGCTGTTGGAATTCATGACGCGAGAATACCTGCCGGCGTGTCGCGAGCAGATTGGCGCTTCGGCGCTTCCACAAGGGCGCGAGTTCTATCGCTATCGCGTGCGCCATTTCATCACGCTCGACATCGATCCCGATCAGGTTCACGAGACGGGCCTGGCCGAAGTGAAGCGGATCAAGGCCGAGATGCTGGATGTCATCAAACGCGTGAACTTTCAAGGCGACTTTCCAGCCTTCGTGCGGTTCCTACGATCCGACCCGCGGTTCTATGCCGAGACGCCAGAACAACTGCTGAAGGAGGTCAGCCTGGTTTTGAAGCGGATGGACGGCGAGTTGCCAAAACTATTCAAGACGTTGCCGCGAACTCCCTATGGCATTCGCGAGATTCCCAGCTTCGTCGCCCCGCGCACCACCACGGCCTATTACATGCCGCCAGCGGGCGATGGCAGCCGAGCCGGCTTCTACTATGTCAACACGTACGACCTCAAGAGCCGGCCGCTGTTCGAGATCGAGGCGCTCTCACTCCACGAAGCCGTGCCGGGCCATCACATTCAAATCGCGCTGCAACAAGAGCTCACTGGCCTGCCTCCGTTCCGCCGCTTTGCTCACGCCACGGCATTCGTCGAAGGCTGGGGTCTGTATGCGGAGCGGCTGGGCCTCGAAGTGGGTTTCTACGAAGATCCGTATCGCAACTTCGGCCGGCTCAGTTACGAAATGTGGCGCGCCTGCCGGCTGGTGGTCGACACCGGTATGCACTACCTGGGTTGGACGCGCCAGCAAGCGATCGGGTTCATGGCCGATAACACGGCCCTAACCTTGCACAATATCACCGCCGAAGTCGACCGCTACATTTCCTGGCCCGGTCAGGCGACCGCTTACAAGATGGGCGAACTGAAGATCCGCGCGCTGCGACGAACGGCCGAAGACCAGCTAGGCCCAAAGTTCGACGTTCGCGAGTTCCACGACGCGGTTCTGGCCGGCGGAGCGATTCCGCTGGACGTGCTGGAAGAGAATGTGAAGGCATATATCGAGAAAGTGCAGGGCGGGAAGTGATCCGAGCGCGCCATCGAAGTGATAGGGTAGGATGACATGATGGGGATCGAATCAACTAACGGTGGTTCAGGAAACGGAAATGCCAGCGGGCCTCACAGAGCCACCGTTTGGGTCCTTGGCGAGGGACCCGTGCATGACGCGCTGGGGCAGATCGTGGTCGTGATGCTGACAGAGGCAGTCGCGCGACGTTGCAGTGAAATCGTTGTTGGACTTGGCGAAGATTGTTGCCCAGTTCACTTCATACGCGGCAACGAGCAACTGGAAATGGACTCCATGCCCGTGAGGCTTTTTGATCCGCTCAAAGACCGTATCGCCCAAATGTGCGGCAACAAGGGTTGCCAAGGCGAGGGCACGTTCATTTCATCCTTGAAAAAGTCCAAGACCTCCTCGCAAGTTGGTGCCCAGGTCCAAGTCTCGGTCGTCTTCGGGGACTCAAGCCTGCGATTGACGATCAGCGACGTTAGGGACACGCCGTAACCATCCTCGGGCAAGTCAAGTCACCGGGCTGCGCGTGCCACCCGACAAACCTGAGCAATCTACCAATGCAGCACAATTTTCCCGACGGCCGATCTCGACGCTAGCGACTCCATCGCTTCGGCGACTTGGGGCATGGGGAAGCGGGCGCCGACGACTGGCTTGATGCGGCCTTCGTCGTAGAGTTTCCACAAGGCTGTCCAGGCTTGCGCGATCTTGGCGGGGTTTTGCTGCCGGTAGAGGCCCCAATGAACGCCGACGATGCTGTAGTTCTTGATCAGGATGTGGTTGGAGACGAAGTTCGAAAACGCTCCGCCGGTGAACCCCACGATCAGCAACCGGCCCTCGAAGGCGACGCACTTGGTGCTCCGCTCGCCGACATTTCCGCCGACGGGATCGTAAATCAGATCCGCGCCGCGGCCGCCGGTCTCACGCTTCACGACTTCGACGAAATCCTCGGTCTGATAATTGAGAGCCACGTCGGCGCCATTTTGGCGAATGATGTCGAGCTTGTGATCAGAGCCCGCGGTGCCGATGATCTTGCCCGCGCCAAGTGCCTTGGCGAGTTGGACTGCGGCCAGGCCCACTCCGCCGGCCGCCGAGTGAACCAACACCGTCTCTCCCTTTTGCATCGCTCCGCGCACCACAAGCCCGAAATACGATGTTTGATACACCAGCGGAAAGGCCGCAGCTTCGTCGTCGGACATCGCGTCGGGAATTGGCTGAACGGCGGCCGCCGGCGCGACCGCATATTCGGCGAAGCCACCGATGTTGACCTGCGCCAACACGCGTTGGCCCGGCTTGAACTCAGAGACGCCCGAGGCGACCGACTCGACTATGCCCGCGACTTCCAGGCCAGGCGAAAATGGCAGTGGCGGCTTGACTTGATACTTGCCCGCGATCAGCAGAATATCGGGGAAATTGAGAGCTGCGCTATGGACTTTGATGAGGAGCTCGCCCGCCTTCGGTTCTGGCCGATCCACATCCTCCAACTCCAAACCCCGGGGCTCGCACCACTCGCGCGCGACAATCGCTTTCATTTCGCTAGTTCTTTCATTGGAAAATAGAGCTGGAGAAAATTCCTGACTGATCGGGCCTCAGCAACGTATCACCTGGCCTGGGTGCCAGTCAATCAAGTGAGTTGTTATGCACGAACAACGGCCCAAATAGCCTCGATTATTTCATCGTATTCGGTCGACCCAGACCTTGCGTCTGTTTAATATGGAGCCAGATACTCCCTCCAGGCAATTTGGTGCCTCATCATTCCTCCCTCCCGAACCCGACCTCGATGAAAACTTCGATACTCATTGCAGCAGCCGTCACTCTCATGGCTTGCAGCCTCGCGCCGGCACAAGTGCCGAGCGCGTTCGGCGTCAACACGCATCGCACCAACGCCAACGATATCAAACTGATCGCCGCGGCGGGCTTCACCTACATCCGGACCGACTTCTTTTGGCAGTACACGGAAACCCAACGGGGCAATTATGACTTCAGCGAATATGACGCACTGATGGCCCAGTTGAACGAGCAGGGGCTCAAAGCACTGTTCATTCTGGATTTCAACAACGCGCTCTATCAGCCCGGCAGCGACAAACTGGGACCATCCAACGCGGCGGTATTCACGGCGTATGCCAATTGGGCTCTGGCCGCCGTTTCGCATTTTCAGGGGCGCGGCGTGGTCTGGGAAATCTGGAACGAGCCCAACAACGCTCCATTCTGGGGACCTGCGCCAAATGTGCACCATTACATGGCGATGGCCAAAGCCGCTTCGCTGGCCATCAAAGGCGCTCACCCGAAAGAGATTCTCATCGGACCGTCGAGCACGTTTTCGGATCGAAACACGATCAGCTCCCGAGAACCGAATAATGGGCTGAGTTTTCTGAATGCCTGTTTCGGCCTTGGCCTGCTGAACATCGTCGATGGGGTGTCCGAGCATTCATATCGGCCGCGCGCGGCCAACCCGGAAACGGTGCTGGATTTCTACGCTGCCATGCAGGACCTGATGCGAAAGCATCGCCAGACATTGCCGATCGTCTCGTCCGAATGGGGCTACTCGCGGACCGAAGTCGACGAGGCCACGCAAGCGAAGTACGTCGTCCGCAGTTTTCTCTGCAATGCAATCGCCGGCGTGCCGCTTTCGATCTGGTATGACTGGAGCGACGATGGGGTCGACACGCGCAACCGAGAAGACAATTTTGGTCTGGTCAGCGGTAATGCAGAGCGCACTCCACACGAAGGCTACATGGCTGCGAAGATCTTTAATTCCGTGGCCAAGGATGGCAAGTTTCAAGGACGGCTGCCCGACACCGCAATCGACGATTACGTGGTGAAGTACCAAACACCAACTGGCCCGGTTTACATTGCTTGGACTACCCGTCGGGCACACTCGGCGAGCTTGCCAATCGGCGGCGGCGCCTTTCAAGTCACGAACTACCTCGGCGACGCACAGCCCAACGCGAAGGCCGAGAGCGTACTATTGGACGATGGTCCGCACTATATACGGCCGTCATCTGCAAATCCGCCTCTGCAAATCCGCTAGTTCGCTGTCGCGGGCATCGGGCAGAGGCTGTTCAGGTATTCTTCCAGGTTGGTGTAGCCATCGTGGTTCCGGTCGCCATTGCGGTCGCTGGCGTCCTCCGAATTCAGGCCCTGGGCCATCTCCCAGAAGTCGGGCATTCCGTCCTGGTCAGAATCCTTCGCGGCCGGCTCGCTTTTGAGCTGCGGCCAGCCGCCGACCTCGTCCTGCGAATCAATCAAGCGATTGGTCTGGTCACGAACACCTTGCACCAGGCGAATATCGACAGCATCTCGCCGCCTTGACGCGCCTGCAAACTGCAGCACTCGTTCATAGGCGGCGGTTGCCGACTCGGTGCGAGGTTCCGCCTCGCCAACATCAAACGGGGCGGCCGAGCGAACCCTTTCAAGCGATGTTTGCAGATAGTTTCCCTTGACCCAACGATCGAAATCGATCGCGCGGTAGTTATCAGCCGTGAGTTGCGGGTGCTCATCGAAGACATTCCCCGCGAGGAAAACCCGAAGGGCGCCTTCGTTTTCGAATTTCGTTGCCAGCGGCATATACTCCTTCGAAGCGTTGGGGCCCGGGCGATAGACGTTGTTGATGACGTTGATCTGGCAGTTGCCCAGGTTAGTGGCACCAGTCACGTTATACACAACGTTGTCGCGAAAGTCGGCGATGGCATCCGGTTTCGTGCGCGGGCTGCCGCCTAGCGTTGGGTGCCGGTCCCGACTGCTGGCAAATAGATTGTGGTGAAGCGAGATACTGGCGGTGAGATCCCGAAACGAAGCTAGCATTGCGTGGGCGCCTTTTTCGTGCAGGCTGTGGTTCAGCGCTTCGCAATAGATCGACCATTGCACTGTGAAGTTTCCACCCCGCCGCAGATCGTGATTGCCGTCGATGCCCCACGAAGCCGAGACATGGTCGAAAATGACGTGATCCACGTCATCCGTATTCATGCAATCCGGCGCGGAGACGGGCGGTTTGTTCTTGTCGCCCAAACGGACTCGCAGGTACCGGACAATCACATGCGACGCTTTCTTGATTTGGAACGTGTGATCCTTGAGACAGATGCCGTCGCCTGGCGCGGTTTGCCCGGCAATAGTGAGAAACGACTTGTCTACCACCAGGGTCTTCTTCAACTCGATCGTGCCCGAAATGTCGAAGACGATCGTGCGTGGACCTTGTGCGGTGCGAATCCCTTCGCGCAACGATCCTGCGCCCTCATCGTTCAGATTGGTGACGTGGTAGACGTCGCCGCCGCGACCTCCCTTGGCGAAACGGCCGAATCCTTCGGCACTCGGAAAAGCAAGCGTCGAACTAGCATTTTTCGAGTCCTCGGCAAACACGGCCGTGTGATTGAACTGGGCCGACACGATAAACGCGAAACAAGCGCCAAAGGTGAGACATCGCATGAAAATGCGACTCGAGTATGCTGAGATATCAAGTGAGCTCTCGCATGACACGGCCTTCATTTGATGCACAGTAACGGGCATCCGGTTCTCCTTGAGTCGATTCATTGAGAGTACACCTGCATAAGCGCGGGACGAGATTTGTGGCTACTAGACAAACAAGTGTTCCATAATAGCTGGTTCGTTGTCTCGGTGGTGGGTGACCGGCTAAAAGAGCGCGGAATCTGGTTCGACGTAAGCTGCCGGCTCGAAAATGGCCCCAGGAGGCACGGAAAACTATTGGTGCTCGGTTGGTGAGCGGTTTGGCAATTCGGAAAATTTCCGCGATTTTGTTGCAAGTCCCTTCATCGTCGGTTATTAAGCATATACGCTAAAGACGGTGCCAAGCTCCTGTCGACGTTGCTTACGGATGCGGGTACCGAACTAGCCATTGTCACCGTTTTTTTCATCTGCTTCGCCCGGGGCGTACAAGAGAACCCGAGGCACGGAAGCCGCTCACGCGAGCCAGGCTGGCTTTAACCCACGAATTTCTCCAGCCTGTTTTTGCGCCAGGTTAGACAATGGCAACTCAATCAGTGGCAACTCAATCGGCGCCAACTCAATCGGCGCTAACTCAATTGATCGCGCCGATGCCTGAGCGCCCAGTTCAGGCGAGCATAGCGCGTCGACTTAGGCTGCCAGAAACGGTCGACCGCCGCAGCGTCTTGTGGCCCTATCTGGCTGGCGTGGTGCTATTTCATCTGATGTTGCCGCTGGCTCTGGTGCCTTGGCTGTTCAGTTGGACTGGACTGGTGATGATTCCACTGGGTAACTACGTATTTTGTTCGTTGGGGATAGGAGCGGGTTATCATCGCCTCCTAACACACCGCGGATTTTCTTGCCCGGCGTGGCTCGAACATACGTTGGCGATCTTGGGAGTCTGCTGTTTGCAAGACTCGCCAGCCCGCTGGGTTGCCATCCATCGGATGCACCATCAATATTCCGACGAGCAGCCCGACCCCCACAGCCCTCTGGTCAATTTATTTTGGGGCCACATGGGATGGCTGTTGGTGCAAAACCGCACGCTCAGCCAGTTGTCGACCTACGAGCGCTATGCCCGCGACGTCTTGCAGGACCGGTTCTATTTGCGATTGGAGCGCGGTCACCTGTAGGTGTGGATTTATGTGGCCCACGCTCTGGCGATCGGATTGGTCGGACTCGCGATCGGCTGGTGGAGCAGCGGCACCTATCTGGGCGGCGTGCAGTTCGGATTGAGTCTATTGCTGTGGGGCGTCATCTTTCGCACGCTGTACACCTGGCACGTGACCTGGGGCATTAATTCGGTTTCTCACTTGTGGGGATACCGCACGTTCGAGACGCACGACAACAGCCGCAATAACTGGCTGTTCGGCCTGCTCACGAACGGCGAGGGCTGGCACAACAATCATCACGGCGATGCCCGCAGCGCCGCACATGGCATGCAGTGGTGGGAACTGGACGTGACGTATCTGACGATTTGCTTGCTGGAGAAGGTGGGCTTGGTGACCGACGTCATTCGACCCCGCCGCGCGATCGATCTGTCCGATACAGCCGAATGATTCGCTGACCCGGCCAGCTTCGCTTGGCCGTCAATTCAGGTTGGCCTTAACCGTCGAGATAGCAGATTCGCTTGTTGATGTCGACATTCACCGAGTGAAAAGGCTCGGTGAGGTTGCTGCGCCGAAACAGGCTTTGGCGCACGCACTCCAGGTCTTCGGCTCCGATGGCATTGTTGAAAATGGGGTCCAGATAGTCGACGCCGATACGCGAGAGACCCAGCCGCTCGTTATCGAAAAACGACGGATGAAGTCGTCGTGCATGGATGATGCCCCAACGATCGCGAAAATCATTGCCGTTGATTCCCGCGACATAAAAGCCTCGTTCGCGGTCATATTGCAGAATCGCGACACCGTTGACGTGACCCTCGAGCAACAGGTCCAAGGCATGGCCGCCAAGCTGGGCCGCGTAGTAGCGATCAAAAAAAATCGGCCGGCCACCGCGCTGCGTGTGCCCGACTTTGCGAATGAAGATCGCCGATCGCGCCGATTCGTTCCGCCGTTTGGTGGTAAAGTAGCTGTCTCCCAGCCGTTCGATCAGCAGTTGGCGCAGCGCCTCGGCCGCGCCAGTCAAGATCTTATTGCCTGCCGGATCGGTCGAGGTTTGCACGGCTCCCAACTCGCGCCCATTCTCGTCGACAATTCCCTCAGCGCAAACGATGACCACGTTCTTTTGCAGTTCGTAGATATCGATCACGCGGTCCACTAGCCGATCGACGTTTAGCGGCGCTTCGGGAATCAGTACCAAGTCGGGCTGGCCATAGGCGGCTCCGAGCGCCAAGTAGCCGGAATGACGCCCCATGACCTCGACGATGGCGATGCGCCGGTGGCTTTCGGCGGTGGTGCGAATGCGCTCCACGCCCGAGGCTGAAACGTAAACCGCCGTGGCATAGCCGGGCGTTACATAGTTGATGAGCTGGTCCAACTCGAACCGCCCGGGCGACGGCCCCCGCACATATCGGTAGCCAGGAGAGTCATCGCAAGGCTCGCGCTGCCACTCGTCGGGCTCGTGCCGATAGTTGAGTCCCAGGTCGTTGTCGATGGTCTTGGGCGCCAGGACCGTCGGCAAGTGTTCTGCAAAGGCTTGCATGCCGCTGAGCGTGCCGTCGCCGCCGACGCAGATCAGCCCCTCGATTTTCAGCCGCTGCAAGCGGTCGGTCACTTCTTGAACCGTGGCCAGATCGTTGGGATCCACGTAGTCGCGCGAGGCACCCACGACCGTGCCACCGCGAGTCGGGTCGAGGTCGGGGATTGTGGTGAACAGCGGATTGAGCCGAACGTGAGGCACGCGTGGATTCAACAGGCTGCTGAATCCTTTGATGAAACCGATCACTTCGACTTTGCACTGGTTGGCTCGAGTCACCACGCCTTGCATCGTGGCATTCAAAGCGGGCGTGTCGCCACCGGCCGTCAGGACTCCAACACGTTTCATGGGGTGTTCGACCAGGGTAGTGCGTGACAAAAAGGACTCAGGTGAAGCAAAGCCCGTACCATGCCAACTTGCACACGTTATTTATTGGAATGCATCGCACGTAACGTCTGCGATGGTTGAGTGTTCCGCGCGAAACGCGATCCGTACGCGTGAAGTCGAGAGTTGCCGGCCCAGGTCGCTCGAGCGAGGCAAGGGCGCAGAATTAAGCCGTTTGTGCCTAAACCCGCAGCATTCGCCGAAGGGGGGAACCAGGCCGAAATGTAGTAGTATCCCTTCCACGAGCCGCATCTCGCGTGCTCTGGCAGGCTGAGCTCCTGCCGGAGCAATTCCTTCGGGAAATGTGATTTGGCCGACGAGCAGAAACCAGGCCCGGGCCGCGGGGAGCTGCGATGCCGAGAAGCTACAGTGCCAGAAAACTGTACTCATGTGACTTACTTTGCGGCAGGCTCGCGTTTTAGAGCGTTTTGCAGCCAACTTAAGTCGCCAGAGCACGTGGAGATTTCAAATCGTCCGTCGGCGATTGGCGAGCGGATTTTGGCGTTCATGACCACTCGATTGCCAACCACGATAACTATGTGGTCTTCAAGATGGTCTCTCGTCAATTTGAATAGGTCTGGTTTGAGTGTATCGACAAGTTGAACAGCCAATCGGAGCTCGTTAGGTGAACTGCCCACGATTTTCGGGTCAGACAAAAGTTCAAGCGGAATATCCGGAGTGCTTCGTACGAGGTACATGACGTTTGGTGCATTGTCTGGCGTGTCATTGGAGCGCAGCGCAGCAACAACACGCTCCTCGTCCGTTCTTTGGTCGAAATCGGAAGTGTTTGAGCCTTGACCGCGGATAAGATAGAATCCGCTTTCAAGTTTCTGATTATCTTGCGCCTCTTTGGGGATCTGTGCGATGCTTATGAGCCCGCTCAGAACGACAAAGATCAGCGCGGTCGCGACGATGATCAGATGCTTTTGCATTGCTACCTCTGGGTTTAGGTGGGTGGTTTTCATGGCCGCGTAGTGCGGTCGTGGCGTCGTCCTGGCTACAAAAGAAATGGACGCTAAGCGAAGCTTTTATCGCATTCCGTGGAAAACTGCTCTTTTTTGGAGAAAATGCGGATGAAATGAACGAGATTGGACGTCGGCGACGTCCATTATTTAGAGGGACGATTGCACTTGATGGTTGGCGCGGTGGGAGTGCAGGCTTGATCGCAGCTGGGTTGACGCGACTGATGAAGCGAGTTTTTGTCAATTGGAGTGGGCAAATGTTTTCGATTCAAACCATCACGGAGATCCGGGACAGATGGCTAGTCAAAATGCTGTGGCTGTCTGTCGTGTTGATTGGGGTTTTTGTCGTTGTGCCAAATCGCGTGCAAGCATCCTCGGTTCAACCATTGAGTGAATCTGAGGTCGTTCAGCAGATTCAGAGATACTGTACGGTAAGTTGGCGCAACGCGAATGTTCCCCGCGCAGAATGGTGCGATTGTTCGCAGCAACTGTTTTGTGAGTTGCTTCAGCGAGTGCACCGGCGGCACTTGGAACTCGCACTTTCGCAAGACGAGTCGGACGAAAGAATGGAACTCAACCGGATAACGTCCTGATTGTTGCGCACAAATTGAAAAAGGCAGTCCTGGAACTGGTAGAAGTTTGTTGTCAGACAAAACCTACCAGCACGAAAGGACTGCC
>JAYVCO010000215.1:0-7675 GCA_043749935.1 Planctomycetia bacterium | reverse complement strand
ATCCACAGTTCGTGCGGATCCCAGACCACGATCTCGTCGCGGCAATCCCCGGTGATGTCTAAAACCGCGTTGCACATGTCTGGGTGGCCGTCATCCGGAAATCGCACGACGCGGCGGCCGAAGCCGTCGAACATGCCACCGTCCTCGGGGTTCGGCGTGAGCATGATCAGCTCCTCGGACTTGCCCGTCCAGTTGGTCGGAAAACACATGCTACCGTGCTGGCACGGCTCGAAGTCGTGATAGATATCGCCGCGAGAATTGTAGAGGTTCACGATCCCCTGGTTGCCCCAGAAGCACATCGAGAGGGCCTCGAGCCCCGGCAGATCTTCGCGCAGATTGGCGACGGTCGGATTCTGCGCGTGCCCAACGCGGTGGCGGCGTAAAATATTACCTCGCACGTCGGCGAAGAACGCCCCCTCGTCGCTGGCACAGCAGAAAATCGTCGGCTCGGCTTTGGGATCAGCCGACATCCGCACGATCGCGATACCATCGGTGTGGTCCTTGAGCTCATCTTCAAGAGTCCAGAGGCGCTGGCCTTTGTGATTGTAGAGCGAGTAGCCGATTGCCAGCTCGTCGCGCCCGTCACCGTCAATATCGGCGGCGGTCGGATAATGCCCGGTGTTGCAGCGGCTGTGCCACATCGGTTCCAGCTTGTCGTTGTAAACCCAAAAGTGCCAATAGCGGTCTTTGAGCACCAGGTCGGCCGCTCGGCCCGTGCCGCGGAAGTCGGCAAAGTAGATCGCGTCGCCAAGAACGTGAGGAAACTTCCGATACACGTCCTCCGCCGTTGCCGGCATTTCGGGCGTGGGTATTTTCTGTTTCGTTTTGCCTGTTCGGGCGTCGGCGACGATCAATTCCTGGCGCATCGTATAGACCACCTCGTTGCGGCCATCGCCGTCGAGGTCATGGATCTGAAAGGCGACGTCATTCGTGAGGTGCTGCTTCCAGGCATCTGGCTCGCCGATTTGCCAGAGGATTTCGCCTTCGAGCGTGACGGCCGTCAGGCAGCTCAATTCGCTGTTGCGGTCTTTGGGACCGTGATGCTCGACCTGGCCGATCAAAACATCCAGGTCGCCGTCGCCGTCCAGATCTCCGAACCGCAGGTTCCGGCCCGCGCCAAAGCTTTCGGTCTTGATGCGCTTCCAAAGTTTCGGTTTGGGGTTCGCGGCTTGCAGTTGCGCTTCGGTCTGCTCGCGCTCGGCGATCAACTTAGCGGTCCGCTCGGCCTGCTCGGAACTGGAAGTGACGCGAACGTGCTGGTAGAGCGTGGGAACGTCGGCGACTAAGCCAATTTTTCCGAGTGGATACGTTTCGTCAACGGCGGTGAGCTTGATTTTGTCATCCAGCGCCGCCGTGATGTGGTTGCCCTCGACCGTGATGACCGCCGTAAGGTATTCGCCGGGCTTGAAGGTAAAGGACGCCTCGGCCAGAATTTTTTCGTAGGGTTGTCGAAACGCGGTTTCGTGTTGCACCATCCGCAGCGAAGCTTTGGAACCTTCCACGCCGAAAAAGTAATTGCAGCGGTCGTTACGATAGCGAAACACCACGCCGCTGCGCCCCACGTTCGACTCGGGTGTGAAACGAACTTCGAGCGTGTAATCGGTCCATAATGGATCGCCCGCGATCACCATCGGGTGCGTATGCCGCTCTTTGCGATTATCGAACGTTTGCGCAAGCACGCGCTGGCCGTCGTGGCTCATCACCCGCCAGGCTCGTTGCGAGGGGATGGTCGAACGAAATGTTGATACCGACCAATTGCCCTTCGGCGCCGTTTCGGGCAAGTAGTGGTATTCCGCATGAGCATCGACCACCCCCAGCCAAACGCCCGAGCGGAAGCCGCGAAAGTCTTCGTCCAGCAAGGCGCGTTGCTCAACGGCATTGGCCGAGCCAGCCCACAGCACGATCAGCAAAGCCAAAATCAGGCCGCCGGAACGACGGGCCGTCGATTGTAAAACGCAGACCGCGTAAAGTATCGTCATGAACCGAGACCCCAGAATTCCCATGGTGCAGTGCCAACACGAACCAGACGAGCCAAGTCCCGGAGTATGGCCGAAAGCCGGACACAAATCTAGTTTCGACCGCTCGCCCAAAAAGACATTGCCGCCGGCTTGCCATTCGCCACCCAAACCGATTCTGGCGTCGATCACCACCAACGGGTACACTTCCATTGCCAATCAGCATACGTCGATCGGTTCAAATCTGACCCATAGTCTTCTGGCACATGGTTTCTTGGACTTCTCGCAATGCGCAAACGCATCCTCAAGATCATTGGTGTCACGCTTCTCGTCTTCGTTGTGTTGATTGTCGGCGTGGGCCTTTGGGTGCGAGGCAAGCTGGTTGGCAGCTTGCCGAAGCTTGACGGCGAGATCACGGCAACGGGCATCGCGACGCCGGTCACGATCGAGCGCGACGCGTTGGGAATTTCCACGATTCGCGCGGACAATCGCCTCGACCTGGCGTTTGCCACCGGTTTTGTCCACGCGCAGGACCGCTTCTTTCAGATGGACCTGTTGCGACGCAACTCGGCGGGCGAGTTGGCCGAGATCATCGGTCCTAAGGTCGTCGATGCCGACCGGCGCGTGCGCGTGCATCGCTTCCGCGACGTGGCCACACGGGTGTTGGCCGCTGGAGATGACGAAGATCGTGCACTGGTCGAGGCCTATGCCGCGGGCGTGAATGCTGGACTGGCCTCGCTGGCCACCAAGCCCTTTGAGTATCTATTGTTGGGCGTCGATCCCGCGCCTTGGAAGCCGGAAGATTGCGCGCTGGTGATGTTCTCGATGTACCTCGATCTGCAAGGGCCCGACTATGCCGACGAAGCAAAGCTGGGCTTGATGCACGATCTGCTGCCCGAGCCGTTGTTCGAATTCCTCGCGCCGCGCGGCACCGAGTGGGACGCCCCGATTCACGGTGAGGCGTTCCAAACTCCGCCAATCCCGAGTGCCGACGTGTTCGACACGCGAGAGAGCTCGCAGATCGCACGGAATCTTCTTGCTACGCCCGGTTCGTTATCAATGCTCGACAGCTTTTACCCGGGCAGCAACAATTGGGCCGTGTCGGGTAAGCATACGGCTGACGGCCGGGCGCTGGTGGCCGACGACATGCACCTGGGCATCCGCGTGCCCCACGTCTGGTATCGAGCATCCTTCGTGCTGCCAGGGAGCGAGACGAATGAAGCGGAACATCGCGTGACTGGCGTTTCGCTGCCGGGTACACCGGCAATCATCGTCGGCAGCAACGGCCACGTCGCCTGGGGATTCACCAACAGCGAAGGCGATTGGGTCGACGTCGTGATTGTCGAAATCGACGCGAACGACAAAGACTCGTATCTCACCCCCGACGGGCCGCGGGAATTCGAACATCACGTGGAAACGATCAAGGTCAAGGGCGCGGCCGACGAAACGCTTGACGTCGTCTCGACCATCTGGGGACCGATCATGGACCACGATCATAAGAACCGGCCGCGCGCGATTCGTTGGGTGGCTCACGACACGGACGGCGTGAACATGAACGCGCTGCGAATCGAATCGGCCCAAACGCTGGAAGACGCGTTACACTTGGCCAATCTGAGCGGATCGCCAGCCCAGAATTTTGTTGTCGCGGATGATCAAGGGCGAATCGCATGGACGATTCTGGGGCGCATCCCGCGCCGCGTCGGTTTCGACGGCCGGTTGCCCAGCTCGTGGGCCGATGGCACTCATCGTTGGGACGGATATTTGGCGCCCGAAGAGTATCCGCGAATCATCGACCCCGAAAATGGACGGATTTGGACAGCCAATGCGCGGGTCGTCAGCGGCGATTTGCTGGCCACGCTGGGCGACGGCGGTTACGACTTGGGCGCGCGGGCTCAACAAATTCGCGACGATCTGTTCGCGACCGAAACCGTGAGCGAGGCCGACATGCTGCGAATTCAACTCGATGATCGGGCCGTGTTTCTCGAGCGGTGGCAAAAGCTGTTGCTGGACACGCTCACGCCCGAGGCAATCGAAGCCGACCCCCGCCGCGGAGATCTGCGAAAGCTCGTGGACAACTGGGGCGGTCATGCGGCGGTTGACTCAGTGGGTTTCCGAGCGGTTCGTGAGTTTCGTCTGCGGCTGATCGGCCAGCTTGCCGATGTGCTGACGGCACCGTGCAAGGCCGCCGACGCGAAATTCACAATCGCCAAAATGGACCGTATCGAGGGGCCGATCTGGCGGCTGGTTTCTGAGCGGCCCGAACATTTGATCGACCCGCGTTACGATTCCTGGGACGAGCTACTCTTGGCGGCGGCCGACCAAGTTGTGAGCGACGCCGGCAAAAAAGGCGAGAAGCTGGCTCATTATACTTGGGGCGATTACAACACGACTCGCATTCAACACCCGCTCAGTCTGGCCGTGCCGCAATTGGCTTCATGGCTCGACATGCCGGCCCGGGCGCTGGCCGGCGACACCGACAATATGCCGCGCATTCAAGGGCCGGCGGTCGGCGCGTCGCAGCGGATGGGAGTTTCGCCGGGGCACGAAAGCGAGGGCTACATGCACATGCCCTGCGGACAGTCGGGGCACCCGCTTTCGCCTCACTACGGCGATGCCCACGAGGCCTGGAGCGATGGGAAGCCCAGCCCGTTTTTACCCGGCCCGGCCATTCACACGTTAGTGCTCAAGCCGGCAGCGAAGTAGCGCCCCCTTTAACCGACGAGCTCACCAATAGGCTGCCCTTCGCCGAGCACTCGCATCGGGCGTCCGCTCTGATCGTGAAACTCGCGAGTGGTGTCGATGCCCAGGAAGTTGTAGATCGTGGCCAGCATATCTCCCGGCGAGTACGGATGCGTCGTGGGGAACATGGCCTGATGGTCGGTGGCGCCGACGACTTGCCCAACGCGCAACCCGCCGCCGGAAAACAAGATCGACATGGCTCCGGGCCAATGGTCGCGACCAGCCTGAGGGTTGATCTTCGGCGTACGCCCAAACTCTCCGGACACCAACAGCATTACACGCCGGTCGAGGCCGCGCTCGTACAAGTCCGAAACCAAAGTCGCCAGCGCGCGATCCACCAGCGGCAATGACTTGTCCTTGAGCGTCGCAAAGTTATTGGTGTGCGTGTCCCACTCGCCCCCGGACAAAACGGTCACGAACGTGACGCCCGACTCGACCAGCCGGCGAGCGAGCAACATCGACTGGCCTGCCGACGTGCGGCCATAGCGGTCGCGGGTGGCAGGCGATTCTCGCTGGATATCGAAGGCTTGTTGAGCTCGGGAGCCCGTGACGATTTCGATCGCTTCTCGCGAGAACTTATCGAGTCCGGAAAAGTCACCTTGACGATCAACGTCGGAGCGCAAACGATCCAGCCCGCGCAGCAGCCCTTGCCGATCCTCGAGCCGCGCGGCGCTCATGCCGGCCGGAAAATCGAGGTTGCGCACGGCGTAGGTCGGAGAATTCGGATCGCTCTCGGTCGTGAACGGGTTATAGGCCGGGCCGAGATAGGCCGGGCCGCCCAGCAATTGGCGCCGCGGAATGCTCGCGTATGCCGGCAGGCCCGCGACATTCGCACCGCGTAGCTTGGCCACCACCGCACCACAATACGGATTCTTGTTTGACGTCGTCCCTGGGTCGGGATGATAGCCGGTCATCATCCAATGGGACGCGGGCAAATGACTGGCTTCGCCATGGGTTACCGAACGGACGAGGGCCACGTTTTTCATGGCCTGCGCGAGGTGCGGCAGATGCTCGGAGATCTGAACGCCAGGCACGCTAGTGGAAATGGGCCGAAACTCGCCACGAATCTCGGCTGGCGCATCGGGCTTGAGATCGTACATGTCGATATGGCTGGGACCGCCGCCCATGAACACATGAATGACGGCAGTGTCCGTAGCCTGATTCGCCGGCGTGGCCGCCTGCGCTCGGCAGCGAAGGTAGTCGGCCAGGCTCAAGCTCCCCAGTGCCAGCGATCCGGCCCGCAACAGAGTGCGGCGGGACAATCGGCATGGGTCGGCAGCGTCGGATTCCCAAAGCGAGAGCATAGCCATTTCCCTCGAAACCCGCCGCCGTTCAATGAGGGCGGCATGGCAAGAGTTAAATTAGGCTATCCGCTTGGTCAATGCAAGTTCGGTGCTCCGAACAGTTTGGTTGGTTCAGTCGGCCGACCAGTAGTCGAACACGACGACTTTTTCGCGGCGATCGCGAGCGAGCTTCACATATTCCAGATGGGCCGGATGCTCGAGATAGGCGTCACGGCCTTTTTCGTCCCGAAAACTGACCACGAACGAGTGCGTCAGGCCTTCCGATTTTCCCTCCTTGCTGATGTTGGTGCCCCGCTCGAAGCCAACGATCGTGTCGATCTTTGTGGGCAAAGCCGAGAAAGCCGAGATAACCTCACGAAGCTGCTCTGGGCTCAAGTCGTCCTTGAACTTGTAGAGCACGACATGCCGCAGCACCCGCTGGGGTTTCTCCCCCGCCCCAGCCGTGGTCGCTCGAGTGGCAATAACACCAAATCCTCCCACTAGAACGACCGCCAAACTCAAAAACAAAAATCGCATTTGAATACCCACCAAAACGTTCGGATGCCGAGCGACGAATCTCGCCAAAAAACCTGTTACCCCACCGGACCCGCGTTTAGTACGTTGGGCTTCACGCCTTCGGCGTAAGTTTTGAAGTTTTCGCGAAACAACCCGGCGAGTTTGCGGGCGGTCTGGTCGTAGGCTGCTTTGTCTTTCCAACTCATCCGTGGAATCAGAATCTCGCCAGGCACGCCCTCGCAGGCGGTCACCACGTCGAAGCCGAACACGGGATCGCGCGTCACCGGAGCATCGGAGAGGCGGCCGGAATGGATGGCGTCCACGATCGAGCGGGTGATCGACAGCTTCATGCGCGAGCCCGTGCCATACGCTCCGCCGCTCCAGCCGGTGTTCACCAGCCAGGTGTTGACCTTATGCTGCTCGATCTTGGCAGCCAGCAGTTCGGCATATTTGCCAGGGTGCCAAACCAGGAACGGGCCGCCGAAACAGGGCGAGAATGTGGCTTGCGGCTCGGTCACGCCCACTTCGGTTCCAGCCACCTTGGCGGTGTAGCCGCTGATGAAATGATACATCGTTTGATCGGCCGACAGCCGGCTGACCGGCGGCAAGACGCCAAAGGCGTCGCAGGTCAGCAGGATGACGTCGGTTGGGTGCCCCGCCACGCAGGGGATTTTGGCGTTAGGAATAAAATCGATTGGATACGCGGCGCGTGTGTTTTGGGTGAATCGCGCGTCGCCGAAATTGACGTGATGATTGGCCTCGTCGAAAACCACATTTTCCAGCACGGCCCCAAACCGCAAGGCCTGAAAGATCTCGGGCTCGGTCTCGGAAGCCAGATCGAGCACCTTCGCGTAGCAGCCCCCTTCGATATTGAAAATCCCACGGTCGGTCCAACAATGTTCGTCGTCGCCAATGAGCATGCGCCGCGGATCAGCCGAAAGCGTCGTCTTGCCGGTGCCCGACAGGCCGAACAGCACCGACGAACGACCAGACTTTTTGTCGGCAGTGGCCGAGCAGTGCATCGAGAGCGCGCCGCGACTGGGGGCCAGATAGTTCATGAACGTGAATACGCCCTTTTTCATTTCGCCGGCATACTCGGTCCCCAGGATCACCATCTCGCGCGATTCGAGGCACAGGTCGATGCTCGTCTTCGAGGTCATCCCCTGCGTGCGTTGATTCGCC
>JAYVCO010000214.1:0-13104 GCA_043749935.1 Planctomycetia bacterium | reverse complement strand
GATCGTAACGCGCGGACACAACCACGACGAGGAAGCGCTGTTCCATCTGGCCGATCGCGGCGCCCGTTACGTGGGCATGATCGGGAGCAAGCGAAAGATCAAGCTGATTTTTGACGACCTGTTGGCCGAAGGCATGTCTCCTCAAGTGCTCGAGCGCGTCCATGCCCCTGTCGGGCTCGATATCGGTTCGCAAACCGTGATGGAAATCGGCGTCAGCATTGCCGCCGAACTGGTGGCGCACCGCAACCTGGGCATCGCCGGAAACAACACACGCGACCGCGCGGCGCTTCTGCCAGACCGCGTTTAGGGGCGACCACTGGCCCATGCGAACTTTCGCTATCATCCCCGCCGCCGGTCGCAGCCAGCGCATGGGCCAGCCCAAGTTGCTGCTGCCGTGGCGCAACTCAACCATCATTGAACACGTGCTGGCCGCATGGCGCGCCAGCCAGGTTTCACGCGTGTTGATGGTCGTGCATTCGGCCGATCAGCAATTGGCCGACATCGGCCGAAATGGCGGGGCGATTGTAATCCAACCAGAAATTCCACCGCGTGAGATGAAAGTCTCGGTGCACCTCGCACTCGAGTACCTGAAGGAGCATTTTCAGCCGCGGACGAACGATGCCTGGCTGGTCGCGCCGGCCGATCTGCCGGGCATCAGGACGGACACGATCGACCGCGTGATCTCGGCGTACGCGGCCAGCCTGGGAACCACAACTTTGGCAATGCACATTTGGGCACCGAACCGCGCCGGACGGCGCGGGCACCCGGTCTTGTTTCCTTGGTCGCTGGCTGATCAAGTCGAACGACTGGCCACCGACGAAGGCATCAATGCACTGCTGTCGCGAAGTCCTGTCGAATCGGTCGACGTTGAGTCGCTCGGGGACGACGATCTCGATACGCCAGAAGATTACGAGCGATTGCGAGCCCAAGATCGCGGCTGAGCGTTTCTTGCCGCAGCCCGCGTGCGACCGATCGCGAGGATTCTGATCGGAAAATGCTTCCCACCACGTGGGGGAACCCTTACATTCAGGGAAGGTTCGGAAGAGGAAAGCTCAGGATTGCGTATGCGCTGGGTTTGGGCAACGGCGAACAGCGGATGGCTGGCGGGGATGCTATTGAGCTTCCTGGCGCTCGGGATCCTTTCATCGGCAACGGGCTGCAGCAGCAAGACGGCCGCCGACGCCAAGCAAGAGCTCGAAAAGCTCAAGAAAAAGGAGAAGCCCAAACCGAATTTCGAGCGCCTGCGGGTTATTACCGAACCCAACGAAAAGTTCGCCATTGTTCCGCCGAAACCTAAAAAGAAAGAGAAAGAAGACGAGCTGGGCCCTCTGACTCCAAAAGAGGAAGAGAAGGAAGACGAGGAGACACTCAACCAGCTCGTTTCCCGCGCGATCAAGCCCGGCCATTGGACGGGCGTATTGTTGCAGACCAAGGCCAACAATTTCGATTTCAGCGGCGAGCTCGCCTCGACGGCTCACGATAACCGGCAAAGCCCGATCGATTTGGAACGCAACGCGTTCCAACTAATCACCTCGCGACAGGCCGCGTTGCCCAAAGCGCAGGGCAAGACGCTCGAGACTCTGTTCTTCGCTCCGCAGCCAGCGGCGTCGATCACGCGCGCGACGACGTGGATGTCCAACCGATTGTACAACCGGCAGCGGGGAGGCGAGGAATATCAAGAGGCAGAGTTGCTCCAGCACATGCCCGCCTATCAGTATTACCTTTATGTGCTCTCCAAAGATCCCAACCGCTATCGTTATCTGAAAGTGCTCGACTGCGTGCATCCGCCGGTCGAGTTAGTGACGTTCAACGTCGAGGACGGATTTTATTATCGCGTGCTGACGGCGCACGTGACCGAGCCGCTTGCGCTGCCGACCCAACCGCTTTGTTGGACGAGCATCGCCTACATGGTGTGGGATGACGTGTTGCCCACGACTCTCTCGCCCGAGCAGCAGGTTGCGATGCTGGATTGGTTGCACTGGGGCGGCGGGCTGATCATCAGCGGTCCGCAAACCCTGGACTCGCTGCGCGGATCGTTCCTCGAACCTTACTTACCAGCCACGTCCGTGGAGACGGCCGCATTGGATGATAAAGCTTTGGCCCCGCTGAACGACAATTGGATGATCGAAGGCCCGTCCGCAATCGTGCAGCCGCTCAAACCCAAGGATCCTTGGGCCGGTATCAAGCTGGCCAAGCACTCCGATGCCCAATTCATGCCAGGCACTGGCGAACTGGTGGTCGAGCGCCGTGTGGGGCGCGGACGGATCGTGGCCACGGCTTTTCCGCTTAACCAGAGGGAACTGATTAACTGGCGTTGCTTTGACAGTTTCTTCAATGCCTGCTTGCTGCGTCGTCCGCCGCGTCAGTTCGACCAACGTCGCCAGCAGTTTGATTACTTATCCGAAGATTCTCTATCCGCGGCGAAGCGCTTCGATCCTGAACTGGTCACCAACGTGCGCTACTTCACGCGCGATGCTCAGGATCAATCCTTCAAGAAATCCAAATCATTGGGCTCGGCTCTCGAAGAAGAACCTTCCGCCGCCAATCTGCCGAACACCACTCCGATGCCGCGATATCCCGCGACGGACGAATTGGAACGCTTGAAGTCCGAATCGGGGCCGGCCGGCTGGAGCGATTTCAGCGCCGTCTCATCGGCCGCGCGGCAAGCGTTGCGTGGGGCGGCGGGCATCGCGGTGCCCAATCGCGAGTTCGTGCTGTGGATGGTCGGCGCCTACCTGCTGGCCATCGTGCCCGTCAATTGGCTCGTGTTTCGCGCACTAGGCCGCGTGGAATGGGCCTGGATCGCTGTGCCGGTCCTGGCTGTTAGTTGGGGCATCGCGGTCATTTATCTGGCTCAGCTCGATATCGGCTTCGCCCGGTCCGAGACCGAAGTCGCGGTGCTGGAGCTGCAAAACGGCTATTCGCGCGCACACCTTACACGCTATACCGCGCTCTATAGCTCGCTGTCGACGAGCTACGATGTTCAATTTGACAATCCGTCGGCGGTTGCTTTGCCGTTCTCTCCAAATGTCGACCTGTTGCAAAACCAGGCTCGCTCCACGGTCACCTTACGTAAAGTTGGCGAGAACCAGTTGGACGATTACACGGTTCGCTCCAACTCCACCGGCATGGTCCACAGCGAGCAAATCTTCGAGATGGGCGGCACATTGGACTGGCAGGGGTCGGACGACGAGTCCGGCGTCGTGGAGAACAATACCAAACTAAAGCTATCGGGCGTGGTGCTCGTGCGGCGACGTGCTTCGGTCGAGGGAAAGCCGATCGCCGGCGAACCGGTTGACGAGGCCGCCTGGATTGGCGATCTGAGGCCAGGGGCACGCGCCGATGTTCACTTCCGGTCCCTTGAGGATAGTGATATCGACCATCAACTCGAGCAGTCCCCGTTGACCGCTGAAAAACCTCCCGAGAATACCTTGAGCTTGCGCCAACTTGTGCTCTTGGCCCAAGATCACCGCACGCTCGGTCGCGACGATGTCCGACTGGTGGGCTGGCGCGAAGAAGGATTGCCCGGCGTACGCGTCGTTCCGGCAGCTAGCCAGGAGCGCCGCGCTACCTTGGTCGTGGCAAACTTGTCGTTTGGCAACGGTCCAACCCCACGCCACGATGCCAACGTGCGAATCGAAAACAAGTCTCAGGACGACGTTTCACCGCCGCCTCCCCCCGTTCGCCGAAAGTAAGTACCACGCGCATGATCGAGCTCATAAATTTCGGAAAACGGTACGGCGATTTCACGGCCGTGGAATCGCTGGATCTGAAGATCGAGGCCGGCGAAATGTTCGGTTTCATCGGCCCCAACGGAGCAGGCAAGAGCACCACGATCCGCTTTCTGACGACCCTGCTCAAAGCCACGCACGGCGAGGGAATTGTCAACGGGTTTAGCGTCACCAAAGAACCGCTCAAGGTGCGTTCCAGCGTCGGATACATGCCCGACAACTTTGGCGTCTACGACGGCATGAAGGTCTGGGAGTTCCTCGATTTTTTCGCCGTGGCCTATCAGATACCACGGGCCAAGCGCAAAGCGGTGATTGGCGACGTGCTCGAACTGCTCGACCTGATGCACAAGCGCGACGATTTCGTCAATGGGCTGTCGCGCGGTATGAAGCAGCGTCTATGCCTGGCCAAAACCTTGGTCCACGATCCGCCGGTGCTGATTCTCGACGAGCCCTCTAGCGGTCTCGACCCTCGGGCCCGGCTGGAAGTCAAAGCCTTGCTCAAAGAACTGCGCCGCATGGGCAAGACCATTCTGATCTCGAGCCACATTCTCACTGAGCTGGCCGATTGCTGCACCTCGATCGGCATCATCGAGCGCGGCCAATTGTTGATGCACGGACCGATCGACGAAGTCTACCGTCGCATTCGCGGTAATCGAATGATCGAAATCAAGTTCGTCGAGGGCATGGATTTGGGGCTCTCGATCATTCGTAGTTGCCCTCACATCCGCGACGTGCAGATCGAAGATCACCAGGTGAACGTCGAAATGGCCGCTGGCGACGACGACGTGGCAACGCTAATGCAACAACTCATGCAATCCGGCATTCGGATGCGATCCTTCCACGAAAAGGATCCCACGCTGGAAGACGTGTTCATGTTGGTGACCAAGGGGTTGGTCATCTAACGCTTAATTGAACACGACCAACTGGGAAGGGCCGCCGGGATCGCGGCGTTCCCATTCCTTGCGGGCCTCGTTCAGACCGAACGCGCACAGCTCGAATTCTTCGCTCAACCGTTCGAGCACCTCGCTCTGCACGTCGACCTTGTCGCTGGGAATCGTGCTGGCAATGTAGTAGGCACGCTTGCCTTGCGTGCAATAATCGACGAATCGGTCTTGATAGGCTTTGGTGCTTCCCTCGCGCAGCGCTTCGGGATAGACGCCGGTCCAGAACAGGGTGAAGTCGCCGACGTGCCGGTGGACTTCGCGGCGGGAGTCGCCGAGCCGCGCTTCGGCCTCGATCAACATTTCGCCGAGCTGACCCAGGCGGTTGCCAGCCAGACCGCGAACGGCAAACAGCGAGTCCGAATGAATGAATCGGGTGAGCAGATCCGTGATGTAATCCACCAGCGGCGGATCAGCGACACCCAGACGAGTTTCGAATGTGTACTGAGCAACACCCGCGAAAAAGTCCCGTAACGGGAACCGCGGTCGATCGGCAGTCATGTGCGACCTCCTCGAATTCCGACCGAGCCCACTTGGTCGCCGGCCAAGGCCCAGTTACCTATCTTTTGGTTACCAATGTTCCGCTCAAAGTCACCCTCATCTTTAATCTAAGTCGGCATTTTGACGGGGGTCAAGTTGAGCTGAATTGGATTGTATGCAGATTCGACGCGCAAATGGCGCTTTTTCAACAACTTAACGGACCGGCTATCCACTGATTCGCCAAAGGACACCTCGGTTGGCGAGAGGTTTTAGCCAAGATTGTGGTCGAGCGGTCCGGATGTCATCCCGGCTGGCCCCTCGCTATACTAAGTCTCCGAACGGCTCACCCGCTGTCTTCTGGAGTTTCACCGGGCATGTTCTCGCTCCACGACCGGCCCTACTCGCTGTGCGACAAGATTTCGCGTCGCGAGTTGATGCGGATTGGCGGCCTGAACCTGGCTGGGCTCACTTTGCCCGCGCTCCTGCGTGGCCAGGCGCAAGCGGCACTCACGGCCTCGGGTGACGCCACGTTTGGCCGGGCGAAGAACATCATTTATCTCTGGCTGCAAGGCGGGCCGCCGCAACACGAGACGTTCGACCCCAAGCCAGACGCTCCGCTCGAGATTCGCGGCCCCTTCAGGCCAATCTCCACGAACGTGCCCGGCATCCAGCTTTGCGAGCTTTTGCCGCGCACCGCGGGCATCGCCGACAAGCTGGCGGTCGTTCGTTCGATGTCCACCGACGACAACACGCACGACACGAGCGGCTATTGGGTGCTCACGGGCAACAAGTATGAAGCCGGCAGTGCCCGGGAGATCAAGCCCAGCGATTGGCCATACTTCGGGTCCGTGGTCAAAATGCTCAAACCGAGCACGCGCGTTCCGGCGTTGAGCACGGTCTGGGTTCCGGACATCATGCGGCTCAACGACAACGTGCGGCCCGCCGGCCAGACCGCCGGCTTTCTGGGCTCCCAGTGGGAGCCAGACTGTTTCGTTGGCGACCCCTCGAGCGCGAACTACCAGGTCGAGGGGCTCGGCCTGCAAAGTGATATTTCGCCGTTGCGGCTGCAAAACCGGCTGACACTCTTCGAACAGGTCGGCCGCCATCTGGACGACGTCGAGCGGCATGGCGCGGTCCACAATTTTGACGACATTCGTCGGGCCGCCTTCGATTTGCTCACCTCCGGCCAGGCGCGCGAGGCGTTTCAAGTACGTCAGGAACCCGATCAAGTCCGCGAGCGATACGGCAAGAATCGCTGGGGTCAGTGCGTGCTATTGGCCCGGCGGCTGATCGAGGCCGGAGTGCGGATGGTGCATGTGAACTGGCCGCGCGAGCCGGGCGATACGGCTGTCGACAACCCCATGTGGGATACGCACGCGCAGAATGCCGATCGTGTGCAGGATGTGCTGTGCCCGATGTTTGACGTTGGCTTTTCGGCCCTGATCGAAGATTTGGACCAACGCGGGCTGCTGGCCGAAACGCTGGTCGTGGCCATCGCCGAGTTCGGTCGCACGCCCAAGATCAATCAATTCGGCGGTCGCGACCATTGGGGCCCGGTGTTCAGCTTTGTGATGGCCGGGGCGGGCATCAGCGGAGGGCAGGTGTATGGATCGAGTGACAAGACCGGCGGCTACCCGGCCTCGAATCGCGTACAGCCGCCCGAATTGACCGCGACGATTTTCCATTTGTTGGGCATCGGACACGACGCCACGTTTCACGACCGCATTGGCCGGCCGCTTCCTGTGAGCAAAGGCGAACCGCTCTGGAAATTGCTGGGTACGAAACCAGCCACCGCTGAGCGCGCTATAGCCGGTGGCAATTTGTCGCTCGTGCCCCCATTCGATGAGCGGCAAGTTCGCGACACCGATTTTGAGAGCGGCACACCGTTGGAGCCACATGGCACCGAGGAACGGGCCAAGAGTTGGCAGGCCTCGCCAATTCTCAGAGGCGATAACATTGGCCCGCTTGGTGTCGCGCTACTGCAAGACTCGAAAAACTCCCACGGTGGCAGTCATCATGCCGCGTTGGGATTGCTTTCAAGAAGCGTGTCTGCCACGCAGCGAGGGCAGGGCAACGGCTCCCAACTCGCGGCGGCTGCCAACCCATTTCAAATCGCGTCAGGCTCCCGAGCGTTGCTGACACAGGAAGTGCGCAGCCCTCGCGCTGGCCGATACACGTTTTCGATCCATGCCTGCGGCGCCGGCACCTCGAGCGAGTTTTATCGCGTAGTTTTCTTGAAGAACTTCGTCTGCCGGCTGGTGATTTTTGGATTTCTGAATTTGAAGAAAGATCATCGCCAGCAGCGGACGTTCGCCACGTTCGATTTCCAACCCTCCTGGTGCGAGTCTGGAACGCCGCGTTACGAAAAATTTCAGGTTTCGGCCACGCTGCGCAGCCAGGATGGCAGCGCGATGGAGACCAGTCGCGGAATTGGCGTGGCGGTGGTAGTCGAAAAAGTCACCCCGGACAATTTGGAACGACCGGCCGGTAACCTTCCGATCGAGGCCTTCATCCGCGTGGACGATGTCGAGCTCTCCTTTGATCCTCGACCGCGCGACGAAAACGTGACGGTCTAGGTGGCAGATCGACGCAACGGTTCGTCGACGTAGTTGCGCAACATAGTGAAGTTTGTTCCAACTGGGGATTTGTAACTTCGTTTGTAAATTTGTACAGTACCCTGTACTGAACAGAATTCGAGCCGTTTTTCGCAACCCCAGTTTGCTGGCCGCTTTGACGCATGGCGTCAAATTTCTTCGCGATCTGGCACGCCGGCTGCATTAGGATCCCCGCGGCTGATACACATCTGATAGCAGTCGACCCACTTCGCGCCAGTATCCCATCTCAAGACAAAGGAGTGTTTTCCCATGTTAGTGCTCACGCGCAAGTCGAAGCAGCAAATCCAAATTGGTCCCCATATCACGATCACCATTCTGCAGATCAAAGGCCAGGCCGTCCGCGTGGGCATCGAGGCTCCAACCAACGTCTGCGTGTTGCGCACCGAGTTGGCCGAGAAGCTGGCTGGCGGCACGCACGATCCGACGGTGATGGCGGCTCTGGAAAAAAACCAGCGTGAAGCGGCAATATCTTCGTCCGACGATAACGAAGATACCAGTGGCCGAGCAATGGTATCGGCCAAAGGGTCCTTGCGATGCCGGGCTCCTCGCGTCGATACGGCACCCATGAATTCGCCTTCCCAGTCGACGGGCCCGGCATCGTTTCTTCGTCCCCGTCGTCGGCGCGTGGCGATGCGATAAATAGCAATTGATTCTCAAGCGCGTCGAGCATGGGCCGTAGGGGGGCTCGACGCGCTTTTCGGATAACGGGCATCTTTGATTTCTGACTTGATCGCCGGGGCGACGCTATGTGATTGAGCGTCGCCCTTTTGCATGCGCCGACGCTGGCCATCCGCCAGAAGTAGGTTGACACTCGTCTGCCGCGAAACGGTGATCGTCAATAGCCAAGTCCTCATTGCCTCACCTCGCGCCCCCGATGTCCGGCCCCGCCACGAAGTGGCGAATTCAGCGATGCACTGGAAAAATGCTACATTTATGGAATGTCGCCCATCGATGGCGATTATTTTTCCCGCATGTAACTTTCCCCGTCGCCCATGACGCCACATACCGCCGAAGTCTTGAGCACTGCTTTGGCGCACCATCAGGCGGGCGAGCTGGCAGTTGCCGAACAGCTTTACCGACAAGTGTTGGCCGAGAATCCCGGGAACGCCGAGGCCTGGCACTTAATGGGTGCCCTCTGCATTCAGTCGGGCCGCCCGATTGAGGCCGTCGATTTCATCGGCCGGGCGATCGCCATCCAGCCGGCCAATCCTGACTACTACAACCATCTTGGCGCCGCCCACGGCGCGCTCGGCCACCACGACGAAGCTATTGCTAACCTGCGCCGCGCCGTTGAACTTGCGCCACAATCGGCCCCGGGACACTACAACCTGGGCACCGCGCTGCGCAACGGTGGTCTGCTGGAAGAAGCCGTCGCCAGTTTTCGAAGCTCCGTGGCTCTCAATCCCAACGCGGCGGAAGCCCACTACAACCTGGCCAATACGCTGCGAGAGCTCAAGCGCCTGATCGAAGCGGAAGCCAGCTATCGGGCTGCTCTACGAGCTCGCCCAAACTACATGAAGGCCATGATCAACCTGGCCAATGTGTTGCACGGCTTGGAAAAAACCGACGAGGCGATCACCCTGCTGCGATCCGCCGTCTCGCTCGATCCGAACTATGCCAATGCGCAGTTGAACCTGGGCACCACGCTACGCGACAGGGGTGAACTGGACGAAGCCGTCGAGTATCTGCGCCGCGCCGTTGCTCTCGAACCCAACGCGGCCGAAGCCCACAACAACTTGGGCACGGTGTTGCAAGGTTTAGGCCGCTACGAGGAAGCGGCGGACTGCTATGAGCGGGCAATCGCCTGCGACCCGAGTTTTCCAGACGCGCATTTTGGCCGGGCCGTCTACCGACTTCGTCGCGGCGATTTGGCGGGCGGGTTTGCCGAATACGAATGGCGATGGAAGTGCAGCGGTTTTTCAGAGCGACCTTTTTCGCAACCTCGCTGGGACGGTTCGCCGCTCGAGGGCCGCAACCTTTTGCTCTATGCCGAGCAAGGACTGGGCGACACCCTGCAATTCGTTCGCTTTGCCGCATTGGCCAAGCGGCTCGGCGCACGCGTGATCGTGGAGTGCCAAAAACCGCTGCTCAACATTCTGGCTTCCTCCACGAGTATCGACCAACTCGTCGTGCTGGGCTCGCCGTTGCCAGAGTTCCATGTCCACGCTCCGTTGATGAGCTTGCCGGGTATTTTGAACTTGTCGCTCGATAACCTCTGGTCAGAACCCTATTTGTCGGCTGATGCGCAATTGGTCGAGTATTGGCGCGGTGTGCTGGCCGAGCATCCCGGGTATCGCATCGGTGTCTGTTGGCAGGGAAATCCCAAGAACTTGTTCGATCGCCAGCGATCGTTTGGCATCGAGCGATTGGCGCGGCTGACGCAAATCCCGGGCGTGCGGCTGGTCAGTTTGCAAAAAGCAAACGCTTGCGAGCCGATGGAGCCGGCCGGTTTCGAACTGGTCGATCTTGGACCGCAGCTCGACGAAGCGTCCGGTCCGTTCATGGATACCGCGGCCGTGATGAAGAACTTGGATCTGGTGATTACGGCCGACACGTCGATTGCGCATTTGGCCGGCGCGCTCGGTGTGAACGTTTGGGTGCCGCTTGCGGCGAATTGCGACTGGCGGTGGATGATGGACCGCGACGACACGCCCTGGTACCCCACGATGCGGTTTTTCCGCCAACAAAAGCTGAACGAGTGGAACGACGTGTTCGAGCGCGTCGCCGCAGCGCTCGAACAACTGATAGCCACGACTTACAAATCTTCTTCCCAAACGGTTCGATAGGCGCCCAGGCTTTCGAAATAGCTGACCATTCGCGCGTAGAACGGATCGTTGGCGAGAGTGGCGCTGTCACCGATCACCAGCAGTTTGCGGCGAGCCCTGGTCATGGCCACGTTCATACGTCGCAAGTCGGCCAGGAATCCGATTTCGCCCTTTTCGTTCGAGCGAACGAGCGAAATGATGATGGCTTCCTTCTCGCGACCCTGAAAGCCGTCGACGGTGTCGATTTCCAATTCGGCAATGGGCAGTTTCTCACGCAACCAGCGGGCCTGTGCCGCATAAGGCGTGATCAGCCCGATGTCGGCGGCCGGCACACCGGCTTCCAAGAGCGCTCGCGTTTTCAGGCAAACCAGTTCGGCCTCGCGCGGATTGAACCGGCTTTCGCCATCGGGCTCCGGCTGTTCCTCATAGCCTGCTCCCGCCGTGTCGATGAACTCCAGTGCCGAGAGCGTCAGCGGATTACTGGCCACGCCCGGCAAGTCGGCCAGCAGATGCGACTCGACCGTCGGATCAGCCTCCAATTCAGCTTCATAGAATTCGCCGGAGGAAAAATCCATGATCGACTGGTGCATCCGATATTGCACGTCCAACCGCCGCAGCGCTCGTTGACCATATAGCTCAGCCAGCCGCTGAAACAGGCTGACGGAAAAACCCTGGCGGTCGGCCTCGCCGCTCAGCACGGTGGGGGGCAACTGGCAATGGTCGCCGGCCAGCACGACGCGGCCCGCGCGCAACACGGGAATCCAACAGCCGGGCTCGGTGCTTTGGCAAGCCTCGTCAATTACAACCAAATCGAACTGTCTGGCGCCCAACAGCTCTCCATCGAGGCCCGTCGTCGTCGCGCACAGGATGTCGGCAGTATCCAAAATGTGCTCGACGGCCTGGGCTTCTAAGCGGCGGGCATCAGCCAAGAGCGATTTGGCCTCAGTTCGCATTTCCCTCCGCGCCCCCGGCTCGGGCTTGGCCCGCGTCGCGCGCGAGGCGCGGCGAAACAGCGCCAGGGCGTCCTTTACCAATTTGCGCGCCAGCCGCACGTCGCCATGTTTCTCGACCAGCAGGTCGAGCGTGTGAGCACGCAGCTCGGGCATGACCCGGGCCGGATGCCCCAATCGCACGGCACGCTCGCCACGCGCCAAGAGCCGCTCGAACAAATTGTCGACGGCCATGTTGCTCGGTCCGCACGCCAGCACTTTCTCGCCACGTTGCACGGCGCGACGGATCAACTCGACCACGGTGGTTGTTTTGCCGGTGCCCGGCGGACCGTGAATGAGTGCCACGTCGCGAGCGGACAGCGCAAATTGCACGGCATCCAATTGGATCGGATTGAGCGTGGCGTCGAGTGGCGGCTCCGACTTAACATCCGAGAAGAGCGGCTCTCGCTCGCCTAACAGGGCCTCGCGCAATTGCGCCAGGCGATCGCCCCGGGTCAGGCTCGCACGCTGCAAGGCGGCTCGCTGTCGCTCGCTCGAGATTTCATCGCTCGACAAATCGAGCCGCCAGCGCTCGATGTCTTCCAGTTCTTCGGGCAACGTGGCCACGGCAATCGACAGCGAGTCCTCGCGCCGGTCGTAAACCACACCGCGCAAGGTGAACTTGGCCTGGGCGCTGTCGGGCGAGAGCACTACCGGACTGCCCGTGTTCAGTCGGGTCCAAGGGAGCTGTCCCCGTTTGCGCTTCACCAGCTTGAGCAAATACCGGCCCCCGAGCCCGGCCTCCTCGTCGACGATCACCATATCGATCAGCGATTGGCCAGTTTTTTCGGCGTCCGCGGGCGAAAGACGCCGCCCGCGCTCGAGTGCCCGCTGGGCTTCTTCTTCGCGCTCCAGCTCGAGCAATCGCATTAAGCGCGAGAAATGATCTTCGTGGCCGCTGTTCGCAACGGCCGCGGAGTCACCAGCCCAAGCGCGGATCTTGCGGCCCTGCACGGTGGACCCGTCGATGGCATGGGCCACACGCGTTTCCCAGCCGCTTGGCACTTCGACCGTCGCCCGGCCGCCAGCCAGTTCGATGCGGCCCACGCGTTTGCCATCGAGCCCGCCAACCTGATCGAGCAGCCTGAGTAGATCGGATTTGCCGACCCGATGACCAAGCTGTTCCAAATAGACGAGAGGCATCAGGGCATATGACCGAGGTGAATTGAAAGTCTACCGTAAGCTTACGTACTCGCCGTCAGCCCGACATCCCTAAAGTTCCATTCCGTCTCCCTCGCCCGCTGGGAGAGGGTGGGGTGAGGGCGCGATTGCCATAGGTAGCCTTCGCCGCACCGTTCTAACAAAAACAGAAGACCCTCACCTAACCTCTCCCGCAATACTGTTCGGCCCGAATTATGCAGCGACGCTGCATAGTCGTTCTGGGGACGACTTGCTTTTCTTTTTCCTGAAATTGGTATTGCGCCATGCGCCCATTTTGCGCATCCTGCTGTGGTATTGGAGATTGCCAAACACGGTTGCGATCCCAGCAAGATGCCAAAGCCAACGAGGCGAAGAAGTCCAGAGCGGCAGCAGGACATCCAGGGGCTGAAGTATTTTCGGCTCTTGGACGGTCTGCACAATGA
>JAYVCO010000213.1:0-11019 GCA_043749935.1 Planctomycetia bacterium | reverse complement strand
CTGGCCGTAGCCCAGGCTGTTAAGCAAATGGACGTCTTCCGCCATGACTTCCCGACGGCGGTGCTCGGCGTCGTCGAGCGGCAAATCGGCATCCGATGGCTGAGAGTCGCGTGGCATCAAAGTTCAGGCCGAAAGCTGCAAACAGAGTTGCAATGGACGAGGCGAAGCGTACCGAGGGCCGCTGTGGATTTTGAGGCTGTGGATTATGAGACAGTGGCCCAAATGCCAGAATATGCCATAACTCCATGTATGGAAAGTGCTTGGGAACTCACTTCGTGGCCTATCGACCATTCGGGCCATAGAATGACCGCGTGTTGCCCGGCAGGCAATCTGCTTGTGGGCCATATCTCACTTGCGAATACTGATTTCCGTCACACGCAGTCAAGATCGTTTCTCCCAATTCCTTGCCAGAGACACCCGATAATCTGTCAGGGAGGCAGGCTCGGCGTCTGAAATTCACGGATGCTCCGGGTTTTTTCACCAAACGCCTCCGAGGAACACAATATGAAAGAGTTTCGTATTCCACTGCGAGTTGTCTTCTACAAGGAAGAAAAACGCTGGATCGCGCATTGCCTTGAATTCGATTTGTGCGGCGACGGCACGACCAAGGAAGGGGCACTTGGGCAATTGTCGGTGTGCATTGGAATTCAACTAGAAGAGTCGCTGAAGAACCACAATTTGCTGAATCTGTTCTCTCCGGCTTCGAGCGACGTACAGGGTATGTTTTTCGCGGGCAAGGATACGGCAAAGGGCGATCTGCACCTGACCGTCGAGCAAAAGGATTCGGTCGTCTTTGAAGAGCCAGAGTATCGTGAATACTCTGACGATCGCGCCGACTCAGATCCTGGCCTCGTGCCTGCCTAAAGAGAATTGCAAGTCATGGGCAAGCGGTGACTGAAGCTGCGAGATCTGAAGCGGATCTTGACGGGCTTTGGCGTGCAATGGACCAGTGACCGCGGAAAAGGCGATCATATTCTTTTTTGGAAGGATTTTCCCGAGGGCAGATTCTCTTATCCTATTCCAGATAAGAAGGACGTTCTGCCGTGTTATGTTACAGGTGCGAGAAAAAAGTTTCGCCTTCGCAGCGAAGACGGAATTACCGACAAAGACTTCTTCGGGAACTGACTTCTTCAGGAACTAGGAATTACGAGCGCCCTGCTCGAACCCCGTCGACCGACCGAACAGCTTCTCGCGCGTGGCCCACAGGCCGGCGGACGGCGTGGGGATGAAAAAGAAGCGTTCGCCGTCGGGCAGGGTGTTCAAACCCTCTTTGAGCTTCGCCGGTTGATAGCGGGCGAGCATGGCGTCGAGATCGGCGTGGCGAAAATTTACGCCTTCGATTTCTTTGGCCGTCAGGTGGCCGGGCGCGTAGGTGATCGTGAATCGATCTTCGGATGAGCCGTGAATCAAATGGGCCGTGGCGTGCCCGAGGTCTTGCATGTCCGCGTGCATGTGATAGCCGGCGGTCACTTTGGGTGTGCCGCAGTAGCCATACTTGCGAATGAAAGCATCGACTTCCGGCTGTTCGCCAAATCGCTTGAGCCCCGGCGCGATGATGATCAGCTCGCCTTTGTCGGCCAGCGCCATCCGCGTGCGATAGATCGCTTTGTTCGCCACCCAGGTGCTCACGAACTCATCGGCCTGCATGACGCACACGACTTTTTCCAGCGGCTCGTCGAACACGGTGATGTTCTCGTCGCGCGATTGATGGGCTGCTTGCAGATAGGTTTCCAAGTCGTCGCCGACGAACAGGCCGGTGTGCACTAGCTCGTCGTTCGTGTCGCGAGCCATCACGACTTGCACGTAAAGGTCGGGCAGACGGCCTAGAAAATCATCCTCGGCCTTGTTGAAGCAGGCCCGCGTGGGAGTGACCAGGCAGCCCAGGTTGTTTTCGATGCCGCAAGTGGCGGCCAGCATGTGCGCGGCGCAAATCGTTTCCTTGCCCCCCAGCCCGATGAAATAGTTCTTGTTGTGATTGGCAAACCCCAACACTTCGTGGGGCACGACGTGGCCGACGTTGATGATCAGGTCCCACGGCTCTTCCATCAACATGCGATTGAGCAGAATCGGAATCGGCCAATCGGCCACGCCGCCACAGGCCTGCTTGACGAATTCGGCCGAGACTTCGCCCACGCGCACGCAGCCCCCTCGCCAGTCGTGAGCGTGGATCCGCTCCTCGGGTATCGAGCCGAACATTCGCCGATTTTCGTCGGGCGTGTGCGGTACGTGCTGCCCGAGTGTGGGAATCACGTGGACGTCGGCCTCGCCAGCGAGTTGCTGGTAGAGCATTTCGGTCAGCCGGCCCACGCCCGAGTGGGCTCGCGTAATGTCTGGCGGCAGCAGCAGCACGCGTTTCGGGTGCTGGCAAATGCGCCGTCGCGCCTCGGCCACCGTTTGCTGCATCAATTGTTCCAGCCGCTCCCAACTAATATGAGCGGCCGATTCACTAATCCAGGGCATGCTTATCCCTTCCACTCCCGGGCCACTTGCACCAGCGTGCGCACGAATTGGCCGCTGGCGCCGCCGTCGCTCCAAGGCTTGGGCTTGTCGCGGAACGCGGGGCCGGCGATGTCGAGGTGCGCCCACGGTGTCGTGCCGACGAATTGCTCCAGAAACTTGGCGGCCGTGATCGCGCCACCCCAGCGGCCATCGCCGACGTTCTTGATATCGGCCACCTCGCTCTTGATCAGCTCGTTGTAGATTTCCGGATACATCGGCAACTGCCAAATGGGCTCGCCCGAGCGGCGGGCAGCCGAAACCACGGCTTCGCACCAAGGCTGATCGTTGGTCATCACGCCCGCCACTTCGGTGCCCAGGGCGATGACGCACGCGCCAGTGAGCGTGGCCAGGTCGACGATTTTCGCGACTCCCAGGTCAACCGCCAGCGACAGCAAATCGGCCAGCACCAGCCGCCCCTCGGCGTCGGTATTGTGGACTTCGATCGTGCGGCCGTTGCGGGCACGCAGCACGTCGCCCAGCTTCATCGCCGCCGGCCCGGTCATGTTCTCGACCAGCCCGGCGATGCCGACCACGTTGATGGGCAACTTCAATTGTGCGATCGCCTGCATGGCGCCGACCATCGTCGACGCGCCGGCCTTGTCGCACTTCATGGTCATCATTCCCTCGGGTGTCTTGAGCGACAGCCCGCCGGAGTCGAACGTTACGCCCTTGCCGACGATCGCCAGGGTCGGGGCTCCCTTGCCGGCGCCGTTGTATCGCAAAATCACCAGTCGCGCCGGGCGCGACGAACCTTTGGCCACGGCCAGTATCGCGCCGCAGCGTTCGGCCAGCAGCCGCTTTTCATCCCAGATCTCGATTTCCAAGCCACAGCGCTCGGCCACTTCGGCGGCCTGTGCGGCGAACGTTTCGGGATAGATATCGTCGGCGGGCGAGTTGACCAGCCGGCGCGTCAGATTGACGCTGTCGCCCAAGATGCGGCCGTTGGCCACCGCTTGTTCCGTTCCACCCGACCAGGCGAGCAAGCCGAAGGGGTGGCGATTTTTCTCGGCTCGATAGAGATCCTGCCCCTGGCAGCCGACAATCGCCCCGCACACGCCCGCCTCGGTCCAATCCTCGGGCCACGCCTCGTCGAGAAAGAAAGCCACGCTCGCGCGCGGCTTGGCAGCCAAGACTTTCGCTGCCGCCGCCGAAGAGCGAAAGGCCGCACCGGCATCGAATTTCTCTCGCCGGCCTAATCCCACGACCAAAGCCTGCTTGGCTCGACCAACGGGAACCAGCAGAGGCGCGGTCTCATAGCTGCGGCCAGAAAACTCCTTACGATCGATCAGCCCGCGGATCGCTTCGCCCAATGCCGCATCCACTTCGGCCGCAGCGCCCGTGAGCGGGGCATCTTCAAAAACGCCCAGAACAATCGCATCGGCGTCGGTCATTGCGATCCGCGTTTGAATACGACTGATTTGCACGGGCTGGCCTTTCTTAAAGGACGACAGGCGAAGGAGCGAGTGGGCATTTTAGCGGGCGCGGGGGTTTTGGCCCAGGGAGTGGGATTCTGGGCGAACCAGTTTGATATCAGCTTTTTTTATGGCGGCACTCGACCGTCAATGCGTCGAATCTCTCTCTGTTACCAGGCAGATTGGCTTGCCCCAATTTCCAGCATGCGAGAAACGCGTGTGCGAAGTTTCGGTCTGAATTGGCTAGTGCGGAGATTGCAGGAAACAGCAACTCAAAATGGTGTTCGAGAAGGTGTTCAAGCAGGCAAGTTGCGATGGCAATCTGCAAATCTCGATCTTCGCTCTTGCCCCACCGGGCCACGAACTGCCAAACGTCATGAGGATGCGATTCAACGTACTCGCCGACGGCGATGATTGCGTGCCAACGAGGATCGTTTTCGCCATCCAGCGCAGGTAGGCCAGGAAGAATGGCCTCGGCCCTCGATATTACATCGGAGATCCCCATCATTCCAATCATAGCCGACCGGGATTGCAAGGCCGAGACCTGACGACGGGAGCTGGGCTTGGCCGTCTGTTGCGCTGCAAACCCAAATCCTCCCTTCCACGCCGCGCACCCTCTGCCGTAAGCTAACGGGGGAGCGTTTTACGCACCCGCGCTACTTTCAATCTCAGGCAACTGAACACACGCCTCCGCATGGGCTATCGGACTTTACGAGCTTGTTTGGATGATCTGGCGGCCACGCGGCAGATGGTGCGCATCGAGCAAGAGATCGATCCGCAGCTCGAGGCGGCTGAGATTCAACGGCGGGTGTTTGCGGCCGGCGGGCCGGCAATTTATTTTGCTAGGGTCAAAGGCTGCCGGTTTCCGATGGTCAGCAACTTGTTTGGCACCATGGGGCGGACTCGCTATATCTTTCGCGATTCGCTCGACTTAGTGCGGCGGTTGGTGGAACTGAAATCCGATCCGGGCCGCGCGGCGGCCAGCCCGTTGGCGTATGCCGGCTTGGTGCCTTCACTCTGGAACATGCGACCGCGATTCGTCTCTTCGGGGCCGGTGTTTGCAAACCAGATTTCGATCGACCAGTTGCCGCAGCTCAAGTCGTGGCCCGACGATGGCGGGGCGTTCATCACGTTGCCGCAGGTCTATACAGAAGACGCAGATCGGCCCGGCTGGCGTCACTCGAACCTGGGGATGTACCGCGTGCAACTTTCCGGAGGCCAGTATCGGCCGAATGAGGAAGTCGGGCTGCACTATCAGATTCATCGCGGAATTGGCGTCCACCACGCGGCCGCGATTCGCCGGGGTGAGCCGCTGCGCGTCAACATCTTCATTGGCGGCGCGCCGGCCATGACCGTGGCCGCCGTGATGCCGCTGCCCGAAGGATTGTCGGAGTTGTCCTTCGCCGGCGTGCTCGCACGCCATCGCATTCCGCTTGTCAACCGGCCCGGCCAATTGCCCGTTTATGCCGAAGCCGACTTTTGTATTACCGGCGTGGTCGAGCCGAACCGCAAACTTCCAGAAGGCCCGTTCGGCGATCACCTGGGTTATTACAGCCTGGCTCACGACTTTCCGGTGCTGCGCGTCGAGAGCGTGACGCACCGGCCGGACGCAGTTTGGCCGTTCACCGTGGTGGGGCGTCCGCCGCAAGAAGACACGATGTTCGGTCAGTTGATCCACGAGCTGACTGGCCCGGCGATTCCCAGCGTGATTCCCGGACTGCACGCCGTACACGCCGTCGATGCCGCCGGCGTTCACCCATTGCTGTTCGCGATTGGCAGCGAGCGTTATATGCCCTACGCCGAGCGTCGCCGTCCGCAGGAATTGTTGACCACGGCCAACGCCATTCTGGGCCAGGGGCAGCTTTCATTGGCCAAGTATTTGTGGATTGCCGCGCGCGAGGATAATGACAAACTCGACGTGCATGATATTGGCGCCATGTTTCGCCATCTACTGGAGCGAGTCGATTGGTCGCGCGATCTACACTTTCAGACCTGCACGACGATCGACACGCTCGATTACTCGGGCGGGGCGATCAACGAAGGCTCGAAAGTCGTCGTGGCCGCCGTCGGCCCGCCGGTGCGACAACTTCCGACCGAAGTTGGTGAGTTGAGGTTGCCCGAAGGTTTTGGGCCGGGGCGGCTGTGCTTGCCAGGTGTGCTGGCCGTTCAAGGGCTGCGTTTTCAAGCTGGCGCCGAAGCAGGGCAACTTGCGATGGAGGCTTTTTGCCAGGCCTACAACAGCGCCGACCCGATCAACCGTTTTCCACTGATTGTCGTGGTCGACGACGCCGAGTTTACGGCCCGGACGTTGAACAACTTTCTCTGGGTGACGTTCACGCGCAGTAATCCTGCGGCGGATATTTATGGAATTGAAGCCTTCACGCAGCAAAAACATTGGGGCTGTCGCGGTTCGTTGGTGATCGACGCACGCATCAAGCCGCACCACGCGCCCCCCTTGGTGGAAGATCCTCAGGTCACGCGCCGCGTGGACGCCCTGGGCGCCGCGGGCGGACCCTTGGCTGGTATCATTTAGCGTCTGGTATTATTTCGGGTCTGACTGGCGAAAAGTGTTTGCATGAACTTCTCCGACATCTTTTTTTCCGATACGTTCGCCACGCTCGACCAGGCCGGCCGATGGTTCGTCATCGGCTGGCTGTTCGTGATGGGGGGCGTTTTTGGCAGCTTCATGAATGTCGTGGTCTACCGCTTGCCGCTGCGGATGAGCCTGAGCCGGCCCGCCTCGCGTTGCCCCGTGTGCGAACATCCGATTCGCTGGTACGACAATTTGCCAATCCTGGGCTGGCTAGTGCTCGGAGGGCGCTGCCGCGATTGCAAATCGCCCATCTCGACTCGCTATCCGCTGGTCGAACTGCTCGTGGCCATCACCAGCGCGCTATTGGCCTGGGCCGAATGTTTCACGCCCATCGCGATGCCCTCGCCCGATCTGGAACCGGCGTTCGCCCTCGATCTTGGCCCTTATGCGTTTCATTTGTTTTTGATCGCCACGTTGTATTGCGCCGCCTTGATGCGGTTCGACGGCCAATTGGCGCCGCCGCAAATGTTGGCTGTGGTACTCGCCGTCGGTTTGGCTGTTGCCGCGTTGTGGCCCGACCTGCGTGGACAGTTGCCCGTTGGCGAAATGGGTTCGCCCTGGCGTGGCGTGTATGAAGGCGCGCTGGGCCTATTGGTTTCCATTTTGTTCGGTGCGCTGGCCTGGCCTGGTTGGATGGTCAGCCTTGGACAACCAAAAATGGTGCAAGCCTTGACCGCTGCCACCGAGTTGGAATTGGTGGGCGCGTTTCTCGGCGCCGAAAGCGTGAGTGTGATCGCCGCCTTGACGATGGTGTTATTCGTGAAGTTACGCTTTGCGGCGCGAATTTGGCCCGGCGCGGGTCGAATTGGCTGGGCGGCTGCGCTGAGTGCGGTTACGCTCATCTATTTGATCGTCTATGGAATTGCCTGGCCATTTTTCGAACGGCAACTGAGTTCGTGGGCCGACAACCCGCTGGCCGTGGTCGTTGCTGCCGGTGCGGTCGTGGCCGTGTTAGCCATACTATTGTGGATCGTAGAGTCACGGCCGCGACGAAGTCCTGCTTTGTAAGGAGAGAACCCTGTGGTGCGTCTGACATTCCACGGCGCGGCGGAAACAGTAACCGGCTCGAAGTACCTGCTCGAGGCTGACGGCGCCAAGGTATTGATCGACTGCGGGCTATTTCAAGGGCTGAAAGAACTGCGCCTGCGAAACTGGGATCGCTTGCCGTTCGATCCGGCCAAGGTCGATGCGGTGGTGCTCACCCACGCGCATATCGATCACGTTGGCTACTTGCCTCGCTTCGTCAAGGACGGGTTTGCCGGTCCGGTGTATTCCACTCCGCCCACGGAAACCTTGGCCGATTTGTTGCTGTTGGATGCGGCTCACAATCAGGAGGACGACGCCGACTATGCGAATCGCAAAGGACTGTCAAAGCACAAACCGGCCTTGCCGCTGTTCGACGCGGGCGATGTGAAGAAGGCCATGACCCATTTTCGCACGGTCCACCGTGGAGAGTGGTTCTCGCCCGCCAAGCCCATTTGGGTCCGCTACCACGACACGGGCCATTTGCTCGGGTCGAGCATGATTGAAGTCGAAATCCGCAGTGGTCCGAAGCCGTTGCGAATTCTTTTTTCAGGCGACGTCGGCCGCTACGACGCACCGCTTTACTTCGATCCCGAGCAGCCGCCTCAGTGCGACTATCTGATTTGCGAGAGCACTTACGGCAACCGCGAGCACCCAGATATCAACGTGCTCGATCAAATGTGCGAGGTCGTGAAGGCGGCGATCGCGCGTGGCGGAGTGATGCTCGTAGCTTCGTTTGCGGTCGGGCGAGCGCAGCAATTGATTTATTTGTTGCAAATTCTGATGGATCAAAAACGGATCCCGCGCATCCCGGTGTTCCTCGACAGTCCGATGGCGGTCAGCGGCATGCGCATTTACCGTTTCTATGCTTCGGAAAACGATCTTTCCGAAGGATTGGCTGTGCGGCCCGACTTTGCTTTCGAAGACGCGGCGGTTCAACTCACAAACACGGTGAGTGAGTCCAAACAGATCAATAAGCTGAAGGGCCCCGGCGTGATTATCTCCTCGTCGGGCATGATGACCGGGGGGCGGATCTTGCATCATCTGCGCCAAAGGCTGCCGGATCCGCTCAATACGATCTTGCTGGGCGGTTTCATGGCCGCTGGTACCCGTGGCCGCGCGCTTCAAGACGGGGCTAGGTTTCTGCGTATCATGGGCGCCGACGTGCCGGTGCGCGCCGCCGTTGTCGAGATGTCGGCGCTGAGCGGTCACGCGGGCCACTCGGAACTTCGCCGCTGGCTCGAACCCTTGCCCGCGCCGCGGCAGGTCTTCCTCACGCACGGAGAATTGGTCAGCTCCCAGTCGTTGGCCGCCGAGCTCAAGCGAGACCGCGGCTGGAACACGGTCGTGCCCAAAATGGGCGAAGGCTTTGAATTGAGTCTTGGTTCCTAAACGTCGAAGTGTGGTCGAAATAGGCAGATCTATGGACGAAGACGCGAAACGTAATTTGGAGGCCATTCTTAACTCGCCCAGCTATGTGTTGGCCGAGCGCGACACGGCGCTACTTGAAAGGCGCGAGCTGCGTCCGGTCAGGCTTCAATTGGAACTGCTCAAGCCCGAAATGGCGTTCCACGAGCACAACATCAATTCGACGATCGTCGTGTTTGGCAGCACGCAAATCGGCGAACGTCCGGCGTTGGAAAAACGCTTCGAGGCAGCCCAAGCGGCGCTGGCGAAGGATCCCAAGAATTCGCGATTGGCTCGTGAAGCCGAACGTTCCGAACGCTTGCTGGCCAAGGCGCACTACTATGAAGCGGCTCGTGAGTTTACACGGCTGGTTTCGAGTGAGTCGCAAACGGACGGCCACGAGTATGTCGTGGTCACCGGAGGTGGACCCGGAATCATGGAAGGGGCCAATCGCGGCGCTTACGACGCCCATGCCAAGAGCGTGGGCCTGAACATCACTCTCACCGCCGAACAAGTTCCCAACCCGTACATCACGCCCGAGCTGTGCTTTCAATTTCACTATTTCGCGCTGCGCAAGCTGCACTTTCTGTTGCGCGCTCAGGCCTTGGTCGTGTTTCCCGGTGGGTTCGGGACCATCGACGAGTTGTTCGACGCGCTCACGCTCCGCCAAACTCGCCGGATGCAGGAGATTCCGATTATCATGTTCGGCCGCGAATACTGGGAGCACGTTTTGGACTTTCAGTTTCTGGCCGATGAGGGAATCATCGAAGACGCGCATCTCGAGCTGTTCAGCTATGCCGAGACGCCTCAGGAAGTCTGGAACATCATCGCCAACTTTCATCGCCACGAAACATGAGCCAAGAGAATCCTATTCGCACGACCGCCACCAGCCCGGTTGCCTTGGTCACCGGCGCGGGACGCCGCCTCGGCAACCACACGGCGCGTTTTCTGGCCGCGCACGGATATCGGCTCGCCCTGCACGCCAGCCATTCGCGATCTGAAATCGAGCAAACCGCCAATGAGCTTTCGGCCCAGGGCGTCGAAGCCATTCCGCTAGCCGCCGACTTGCGCGATGAACAGGCTACTCGCCAAATGATCGCCGCGGCACGTGACCATTTCGGCCGCATCGATGCACTTGTGAACAACGCGGCCGTTTGGATTTCCAAGCCGCTCGAACAAGTAACCGCCGGCGACGTTCGCGAACACTTCGAGATCAATACGCTGGGCACGTTCGTGTGCTGCCAGGCCGTCGGGTTGGTCATGGTCGGGCAGAAAGAAGGCGGCGCGATCGTCAACCTGGGCGACTGGGCCATCGCGCGGCCGTATGGCGACTACGCCGCCTATTTTGCCGCCAAGGGCAGCATTCCGACGCTCACCAGAACCTTTGCCGTTGAACTGGGCACGCGCAATCCGCGAGTGCGGGTCAATGCCGTGTTGCCCGGTCCGGTTTTATTGCCGAAAGAGATGCCGGAAAGCGAGCGGCAACAGGTTATCAATGCCACGTTGGCCAGGCGAGAGGGCACGCCCGAGGACGTCGCCCGGGCGATCCTGTTTTTACTCGAGAATTCGTTTATTACCGGTGTTTGCCTGCCTGTCGATGGCGGACGCACGGTTTACTCTGGCTCTCACGACTGACCGAAGGCCGCCGCCGTCCGAATTTATCCCCCCTGTCGGACATCCCGCTGTCGAACGGTTGAAGGCCGTCGCCGCGCCTGCTAGGTTTATCCACATAGTGTGCGGATGATTCCTATCTCAAACGCCCTGGCTCCCTCGATGGGCAGCCAATCGAAGAGGGCGGTACAAAGCCGATCGGATTGCGGCTGAGTGGGAATCGAGCGGTTTGCCGAACAGCGGCCTCCGCAAGGGCCAAGAGAGTTTGGACGGGCCCTGGACAGTTTAGGACTCGACAACTCAACAATCCTCCTTGAAAGTTGCGAACGGCCACGGTGCGCTCCGGTTATGCGTTCGGAGCCAGGTTGCCAAGGACGCGTCATTAAAGTTACGAACACCAGGGCTTGGCAGGGGAAGCAACAGCAAATGGGTTGAAGGGAAGCCGGACGATTCGGTTCGTCGGGTTGCCCGCCG
>JAYVCO010000212.1:0-2082 GCA_043749935.1 Planctomycetia bacterium | reverse complement strand
GGAATTGGATTTCTGAACGTGCCCGCGGCACTTCTTTCTCGCCGGCGATGCTGGAACGCATCGGCCTGGTCAGCCGCCGGCGTCAGGGGCCGGGATACTATGACCGGTTCAAGGGGCGCGTGCTGTTTCCGATTTTCGATTCGCAGGGCCGCGCCGTGGGCCTGGGCGGTCGCGTGCTGCCCCAGTTGGCCACCGACGAAACGGCGAAATATGTCAACTCGCCCGAGACGCCGTTGTTTTCCAAGAGCAATCTGCTCTATGGGCTGAACATCGCTCGCGACGCGATTCGCAAGTCTTCGACGGCGCTGGTGATGGAGGGCTACACCGATTGCATCACGGCCCATCAATTTGGTTTCGCCAACACCGTGGCCGTGCTCGGCACCGCGCTAGGCTCGGCGCACATTCAACTATTGAGGCGATTCGCCGACCGGATTCGCGTCGTGCTGATACTAGACGGCGACGAAGCGGGCCGCAAACGCGCGCGCGAAGTTCTGGAGCTGTTTGTTGCCGGCAACGTTGATTTGCGAGTGTTGACTCTGCCGGAGGAAATGGATCCGGCTGATTTCTTGCTGAAGCACGGCGCGCCGGAATTCGAAAATCTGGTCGAAGGCGCCGTCGACGGCCTGACGCACGCATTTCACGCGGCAACGACTGACCTGGATCTGCAAAACGATTTGCACGCGGCGACGCAGGCTCTCGAACAGCTCGTGGCCACGATTGCCAAGGCTCCGCGATTGCGGTCCGATACGCTGATGGAGGATCGGCTGCGCGAAGAAAAGTTTTTGCAGCGGCTGGCTATTGATTTTCGCGTACCCGAAGAGCAGGTGCGCCAGCTAATGACCGAAGTGCGGCGCAAAACCGCCTCGCGTCCCAAAGCCTCCCAGCCGGCTGCTAGCGTCCGTGAAAAAACGGATCCCTTGGAGCGAGAACTTCTCGAGATATTGTTGCAATGTCCCGAGAAAATCGCGGATTTCTGCGATTCGATTCGGCCCGAGCAAATCGTCTCCGAACCCTGCCGCCGGGTGTATTCAACCTGCCTCGTTTTATGGTCGGCAGGAATTCTGCCGGACTTCGAGCGACTGTTATTGGAGTTTGACGACCCAGTGGTTAAAAACTTGCTAGTCGAGCTGGACGAAGGGGGTCGGCTGAAAGCCAGTGCCGAGCCCGCAGCTCGACAGCGAGACGTGTTGGCCGGCTTCGAGCACCGCCAACAAAAGCAACGCATGCAGGGCCCAACCGCGGCTCTGAAAACGCGGCAACTTGCCGAGGAGGAAGAGCTGGCCGTTCTGTTGGAGCTCGAACGACACGAGCGGGCCCGGCAACAAGCACAAGACGAACGAACCCGAGAGGGCATTTCCGAGCCCACGGATGGGTAGGATGCTTTTTCGGTTGGTCGACACCTGACGCCCGAGCAAGAAGCTCAAGCTCAGCGTGACGATCCACTCTGATGTCAATTGGGGCACCCGCAGTGCCCGGGAGGATTTGACAGGTGGACCATTCCAGTAAGGATTTGGACGAACTGGTCGCCGTGGGCAAGACCCAGGGATATCTGACCTACGATCAGGTCAACGATTATCTGCCCGACGAAGCGGTCAATCCGGAGAAACTCGATAGTCTGCTGATCGCTCTGGACGAAATGGGGATCGAACTGGTCAACGAGCCACCCGCGCTCGAGCCGGTTGCCGGCGAGCGGGTCGCGGCGCCCGAGCGAGCGATCGTCGAAATTGCCGATGTTATCTCGGCGCTTCCCGCGCGGGAATTGCCCAAACTCAGCGATGATCCGATTCGGATGTACCTGACCCAGATGGCGGAAATTCCGCTGCTGACTCGGGCTCAGGAAATCGCGCTAGCCAAGAAGATCGAAGTCACGCGCAAAAGATTCCGGCGGACCGTGCTGGGCTGCAACTACACGATGCAGGCCACGATCCGTACGCTCACCGAAGTGCACCGCGGCACGCTGCCGTTTGATCGAACCATCAAGGTTTCGCTCACCGAGCGGTTGACCAAAGAGCAGATCATGGCACGCATGCCACACAATCTGCGAACGCTCGAGCACTTGATCGCGCAAAATCGCGAGGATTT
>JAYVCO010000211.1:0-10995 GCA_043749935.1 Planctomycetia bacterium | reverse complement strand
GTTCCAGCCACTTGTCGAAGTCTTCGCGCGACTCCACGGTCAGGCGTCCCTTCATCTTGTAATGCCCCCAGCCGCAAAGTTCCGCGCAAACGATATCGAACTGACCCATCTCGGTCGCCCGAAACCAAACGGGAATCTTCATTCCCGGCACCGCGTCTTGCTTCACGCGCATGTTCGGTAAGAAAAAACTGTGCAGCACGTCGGCGCTTTTCAAATCGATCAAGATTTCTTCATTGACCGGCAAGTGCAGATCGTTGACGACAAAAATATCGTCGGGGTCGCCCAGCCGGCCTTCGGCCTTCAGGCCGGGATAGCGGAGCCGCCACTCGAACTGCCGCGCGGTCACCTCCAACGTCGGTCGCATATCGTCGGCCGTGCCGAAAACACCATCGGGGCCTGCCGCGGGATTATCGATCTTCGAGGCCGCCCAAGCGTTCATCTGGTAAATGGCGATGAACAGCAAGATGGCCATCGGAACGATCGTCCAAACGATTTCCAGGCTGTGGCTGCCGTGCGTGTACTTGACCGGGTTCGCATGCCCCTTGCTGTCATAGCGCCACAGGAACCAGAACAACACGACTTCGGTGGCGACGAACACGGCGCCGGTCAGCCACAAGATGAAGTAGAACAGGTGATCGATCACGTGACCGTGTTGCGAGATGTCGCGCGGCAGCCAGTGGTTGTACAACGGCGCAACCGCGAACGATGCGACGCCCAACACCGGCACCAACAGGAACAGCAAACTCCAAAACCTTCCCACAGTGATTCTCCAGGCTAACCGTGTGGCCCGCGTTATTGGCAGAGCCGTCTAGCTTTCATCATGTTTGGCAGTTACGGACTGATCGTTCACAGCGTTTCATTTTCTAGTAGCTTCTAATAGCGAGCCTGGCTGACCGTCGGACGCTGGCGCGGTGGCTCGCTGATCGCCTCGTAGGGAAGCGACTGGACATAATCGACCAGGGCCCAAATCTCATCGGGGCTCAAAGTGCCCTCCCCTCCTGGCACCGTCGGTCCGACGCCAGGCATTGGCACTCCGTTGATGCCGGCGTAGAACCGGCGATACAAGTCGTAAGGCGCGCGACCGCCGCGATACACGCCCTGGCGCAAGTTGCGCGGCGTGATAGTTCGCACCGGTAGCGAGTCGCTATGGAGGATGGCGGTCGTCGTGGCCACGCGAGCTTCGATTTCGCTCCGCTGCTCGGGAGTCAATTCCGGATTCGTTCTTAGCGACTCGCGTTCGCTGGCCACGCTCTTGGCAATTTCCATCAGCGGCTTATTCCAGTCGTCGTAGTCGTTGGTCTGGCCGTCGCCTAGCGCGCTGGGACCGTGACACTTCACGCAGTTGGCCTTAGTGCCATAAAACAGCTCTCGGCCTTGTTCGACCGACTTGGCCAACTCCACATCGGGCTTGTCCGGCGGCACGACGATCTTTTCCTTGGCCGTCTTCCAAGTCTCGGCGACTGGCGCCAGAATCTCGTCGACCAATGCGGCCCGCGAAATATCGAGCGTCCCTTCGCTCAGGTCGGCCATCGCGTTAATCAAGCGAATCTCGGTCTCGCCGCGCAGGCTCAGATATTTGACGTACTCGACCAGCGCCTTGATTTGCGGGTCGGGCAGCAAATTGAACGAAGGCATTGCAGTGCCCGCCACTCCCTGACGAACGATCACTTCCAGGTCGTAGTCCGTGGGCTTATCAGGGCGATCGGTGGACTTGAACTTGAACTTGCCTTGGCGGTAATCGCGCGGGTAAGGGTTAAGTACCAGCGCCGTTGGGCCCAGCCCATCGCCGGTGGTCCCGTGGCAATGGCCGCAGTGGCGGCGGTAAAGCCCGGTCTCGCGACCAAACTGGTCGCTGCGCACCGGACCGGCCGCTAGCTCGAGCTTCTTGATATCCAGGCCGGTGTCGGCCAGCACGAAAGGCTCGTCGGGCGTGCCGAACATCGCATCCAGAATGTTGGCGATGTCCTGCTGTTGCGGCTTCTCCGGAATCTGCTGCTGGTTCATCGCCACCATGTTCGCGTGGAACCGCGGCGGATCGTATTGATCGCAGCCGACGAGAAACACCACACACGCCAGGCACGGCCAATATCGCAGTCTGTCCAAAACATTCTTATTCATGGCAACCAACATCGAACCAGTTAATTTCACGACCAATATTCGAAACGCCAATATTCAAAAGGACTGCGGACGCATCACGCGGAATCTATTCGAATGCCCCTACTTAAACGCCGCCGCCGGCACATCGAGCGCCACGCTCAGCGGCTTGTCGGCCTCGAGCGTTACCTTGAAGCGCCCTTTGTTCGACCACTTCAAATCCTTGTTGTCCACCACCAGCGCATGCGACGGACCGGCGGCTCGCTCGTGCCACACCTGAATTTCCAACTCCTCGCCGGCCGGGAGATTCGGAATCTCAAACGATCCATCCGCTTTGGTCACGGCGAAGTATTTATCCTTGCGAGGGAGCAAGTAGCCGCGCATCCAGGGGTGGATGCTACAGGCCACGGGCGCCGGAAAAGCCTCTTCGGACGTGGGCGTATAGATCAACGATGACCCGGAGGGCAAGTTTGTATTCATCGACAAACCCTTCGACGGGTCGATCTTCGTATTGTGCGCCACCGGATCGCTATTCTTGACGTCGACTTTTTGGCCGACCTGGCAACCCAGCACGTGCGTCAAGAACATGCACTGCTTCTGATCGAACACGATCGGCGCCTCCGAGTTGTCGGCCGTCAGGGGCTGCGCCGATTCGTGGACGCGCTTGGCCCGGGCGTAGAGCACGATGTTGGCGATGCCGCCATCGGAAGCAACCAACAGCGAATTGTCGGCGATGCCTTGTCCCTTCCCACAGACTTCCGTGTCTTTATCGACGGTCAGCTTGCCGGGCGTTGGGGGCGTGCCCGCGAACTTGAAGGTGCCCTTGAGCGTGGACCAGCCGGTGCCGGTCGATTCCGCGGCTGCGTTGCCCGCGCCTTCGGGCGCACCGGCGGTCAGCTTTTCGCGAATCTCGAGCGCTACTTGCGTTTCCGGCCTGGGGCCGGCCGTGGCCGAATGGCTGCAGCCCGACAAGGTGGTCAAAAGTACGGGTGTCGCCAAAGCAACGATTGCCATCAAATTCTTGTGCATTATGTCTCGTTTCCAAAAATTCGCGCGCGGCGCCCAGGGATTGGTGATTCACTTGGTCTTGAAAAGGGAACCGCTGACTTTGATATCGCCCAAGTCGTTGGTACCCGGTTTGAGCTTGATCTTGAAGCGTCCTTTGGCATCGGCCTTGCCGCCATTGAACGTGGCGTTCTTCAGGTAGCCCGGGTTCTCCTGCCAAAACAGAAATTCCAGTTCTGTCCCGGCAGGCAGGTCTTTGATCGTGAACGTGCCCGTCGAATCTGAGACGGCCGCGTAAGGATCCTTCCGCACGATCAGCCAGGCGCCCATCCAAGGATGAATGTTGCAGCCGACTTTGACTGGCAGTCCTTCTTCGGCGGTGAACTTGTGGTTGAGCGGAGCTCCGCCGGCGGGCAGAATCGGATTGATCCCTGGATTCGTTAGGGGGTCGATCTTGCTGTTGTGCCCGATCGGATCCGAGTTCTTCAGATCGAGCGTTTGCGAAGTGCGGATGACGGCCACGTGCGGCTCGAACCGGCACTTCTTGTTGTCCAACTCCACCTTGGCATTGGCCGAATCGGCGTAACTGGGTGCCACGGGCACGTTTTTGGTCTTGAGCATGATCACGGCGTTCGCGATGCCGCCCTTCTCGTCCACCAACAGCCCCTCGTCAAACAGCGGCTGGGCGGCACAGACCTCTGGATCCTTGTTGGCGTCGATCTTGACCGGCGCGGGAGCTTTGCCGTCGTAAACGAAGCGGCCGGTGAGCGAGGCCAAATCGGCCGCGCGGGCGCTGGTGACGGCGAGCAGGGTGACACACACGAACGAACTGAATTTGAAAAGCTTGAGCATGATTATTTCTGTTCTCCTGGCGGCGAGGCGCTTGCTGGCGATGTTGCTTCTGGGGTCGAATCGGTGGGGTTGGCTTTGGAATCCTGAGGAGCGGACTCGCTGCCTAAATCAATCGTGGGAGCGCTGGCATCTTTTGGGGCTCCCGGAGGCGGTGCTCCTGGCTGGCCGCAGCCGACGGCGCACGGCAAAGCCATGCAAAGCAGAACGGCATTATAAAAAACTCGACGTGCGTTGACCATGTTTGATCTCCCCTCTACTGGGCTGCCTCCCCGGCTCGGGCTCCCGCCGGTTCGCGATCGGCGGCCTCCGGCGTGGCCGGCTTGATCAGCGGTTTGATCGAAGTTTTGCTCTCCATGAAACGGTCGTAATTCAACAGCAGATCAACCACGGCATTGAGTTGCTCGTCGCTCGTGCCGGAATAGAGTGCCTGGCTCACCGGTTTATCGTGCGGGATATTGACCGGCATGCCCGTGTAGGGAAGCAACCGCTTGGGATTGGCGACCCAGTCGAGCGTGAAGTTAGGTCGCAGCCGCTTGTAGACTTGGTCCAAACGGGGCGCCTTGGCCCGCTCGCTGCCGGTCGGGTTGAAGTCGCCCAGCAAGTGGCACTTGGTGCAGTAATTGGCATCCGTGACGATCTTCAAAGCGTCATCCAAGCGGTCCGGGTGCTTCGCCTCGGCGGCCGCCAGGTGCGACTCGCGCGTGCGCGAATCGAAGTCGTACGGGTATTCGGCGTTGTCGACCGCGGCAAAATAGTTGGCCAACTTGCTGGCTTCGGCCGGCGACATGTTGAACTTCGGCATTCGTAGCACGACAGCCGGTCGGATCGGGAACGGATCGAGCAGGAAGTCGTGCAGCCAGGCCGTTTGAACCTTGCTTCCCTCGCCGATCAATGGCGGCGGCAACCAACCCCATGCTTCATCCGCCTTGGTATTTGGCTGCAACTTCTTTTCCGTGGCCACGACCGCCGGATAGGCATAGTGGGCCAGAAAGCCGCCCTCTTGCGGATAACGGCGCTCGATGCGCGACTCGGGGACCAGAATGTTTTGCAAACCAGCCTGGCGCGCCTGGCCATTAATGAGCGCGTTTTCCCACAGCACGAACGAATAGAACGCCTTGGTGTCTTTGTCGTCGGCCTCGATCGGCGCGCCGTCTTCATCCAAACGCAGCGGCTTGCCGTCCTCGGTCACCAACGGCGCGCCCACCAACGTGGTATGTCGCAGCCCGGCGTCGTCGGTTTCGAGCGAGGCTTTGATTTGTTGCGGCGAAAAGTGGGCTTGCAGGAAGCTGTAATCGGGGATTTCCGGCGGATCGGGGAAATCGCCCGGATCATACGCGACTTTCCACCGGTCCATATTGAGCGAATGGCAGCCGGTGCAATTGAATTTCTCGATGACGTCTCCGCCTTGCACGATCGCCTCGCGCCGCGGCGTGGCCTTGTAGACATATTGAACCGCTGGTGGTTCGGCGACCAGGCCCAAGATGAACGTGATCACGGATTCGCGCTGCGCGTCGTCGAACGCGGTGAACTTCGGCATTCGCAGCCGTTCGTTGTAACCCTTGTTCTCGGTCTTCTTATAGTCGTAGCTCCGCGGCTCGCGCAACTTCTGCCACACGAATCCTTCTCGCTGATGGCCGAGCAGCTTCTCCATGAAGTAACCGGTATCGGGGCCATAATCGAGCACGTTCATGTGCGTATGTCCGTAGGCGCCCTCATCGGCTTCTTCGATCTCGGTGTCCGTTTCGTCGCCGCTGGTGCGAGGTTCGAATCGTCCTGGCTTTCCGTGACCGTACTTCATGAATTCGACGATCTGCTCGAATGCCAACTTGTCGGGCGTCTTGCGGGCCCAGTCGGCCAGGCCGGTGCCGATCGGTTTGGCGTCTTCGAAGCCGGGAATATCGTGGCAGCCGGAGCAGCCATACTTGCTGAGCGTGCGACGGCCGACATATTGCAGTTGCTTCTCGGGCGACATCTCGCCGACCAGTTCGACTTCGTCGCCTTTCAGCTCGCTGCGACGGCTTTCGGGAATGCCGGTGTCCAAATACGCTTCGGCCTGCTTGCGCGTGAAGACGGTCGCCAGATGCTCAAGAGCCAGCTTGCCTAGCGCTTTTTTATCGGCATCGTCGAGCGAGCGTTCGGGCACGTCCTTGGGCTCCCAATCTTGTTGCGAGCCCAGCAAGAACAGCGCGATGTCGGCGGCCGGGTCGATCAATTTGCCATCGGTGTCCGCTGTTGGTTCGAGGAACAAGTTGGGCATCAGCGTGCGGGCGTGATAGTTGCTCGGGTTGCGCAGCCAGGTATAGAGCCACTTGCCGCCATCGGGATTGCCTTTGCGAGCCAACTTCGCGCCGACGCGTGACAGATCGGGCCCTTGATTCATCGTGGCGCCGGGGAAATCGCTGTGCTGATGGCAGGCCAGGCAGCCACGCGTTTCGAAAAGTTGCTTGCCGCGCTCGGCCGACGCTTTGCCGGTGACCGATTTAGGCTCCTGAACGAACTTGAACGGCTGGCTCTTGGCCAACAGATATTCGCTGGCGGCGCGGACTTCGATTGGCTCGAATTCCTCCGACTGTTTCAGACCCATACCATCCAAGTGATCGTGCAGTCCGAAGAACTGGGGCATCTTCGTAGTCGGCCGGAAATCGCTGGGCTTGCGGATCCACGAGTAGAGGAAATCGAAATCGACCTTGCTGGCGACGTGCCGCAAGCTCGGACCGACTTTCCGCAACTTGCCGGGCGACTCGACGTCGTCCAGCAGGTTCACGAGCTTCTTGGTAACCTCGGGCTGGCCGGGCAGCGTTTCGCCGCTCTTGAGCGATTCGGACAGCGAATGTCGAACCGTATCGCTCGTCGGATCAGTGACAAGTTGCTTGGCCCAGCCGCGCTGCTGCTCGCTCAAATCGGGAATCATCAACAGGGCCTCGCCGGCCGCGGCGTAGTTGGGCTCGGTGCGCAGGTCGGGACCGATCCGTTTGTTCGGCCCGTCGAAACCGTTGATTTCATGGCAGCCGTAGCAGCCGTATTGCTTGATGAGATGATCGCCCGCGACCAGTTTCGGCGCCGGCGGATCGGGGAATTTCTCGCTGACTTCCAACTCAGACACGTCGTGATGGCACTTCAAGCACAGGCTTTCGGCAAACCGCTTGGGATAGATCGGATAGATCCAATGATGGTTGTCGAACCAGCCGTGGTCGCGCTTCCAGCGGCTCGCTTGCAGCGGATCGTTCGGGCTATGCGACGCCCACTTGAATGAAGTGGCACTCCCCTGCCCGTCGTGGCAAATCGTGCAGCCGATGCCGGCCATGGCGTGGGGGCTTAACGAACCGACGAACAGATCGAGTCGCGGATGGCTCGAATAGGGCTGCGGGAAACCGCGGCGCACGCGAATATTCAGCGGCTGACCCCACTGCACCGTTTCGAGCAAATAGTTATAGGCCGCGTCCTTGTCCAAAATCTTCGTGCCATTGACCGCGTCGATCCGGTCGCCGACCTGGAACTGCGCCTTGGCGGCCGCCGTTTCGGGCCGCACCACGCTGATCATGGCCTCGTCGGCATTGAACAATCCCTTTTCCGACAGTTGCAGGCCGTAGACCTCTTTGAGCAATTGCGTGTAGAGCGTCTTGATGCCTTTAGCGTCGGCCGGCTTCTCTTTCAGGCCAGCGGGCAGCTCGGCCGTCGTGGCCATCTGCAAGCTCACGGTTTGCTCCGGTGCATAACCGGGCTCGGTTGCCGTGCCAGGGGCGGTCTTGTCCATCGCCTGATGGCAAGTGATGCAACGGTCGAAGCGAGCGATGTCGCCCACGGGACCGAAGTTGTAGTTAATGGTCAGCTTCGGCAGCCAAATCTGTTCGATCTTGATGGGCCGTCCGAACGCATCCAGAATCGGCAACTCGACCAGCTCTTTCGTGACGTGGTTTTCACGCTCGTAACGGGCCTTTTCGAGCAGCTCCAACTGGACGACCAGGTCGTCGAGCTTCTTCTTGGCGGCCATTTCGTCGCCCGTCATGTCGCCGACGATTGACTCCAGCCGCTTGCGATAGGTGCTCGCGTCTTGCACCGCCATTGTGGCGTCGTCGACTTTTTGCCGAAGGTCGTCGACCCCCTCTTGAAGTTTCGCCAGCTTCGATTTCGGCAATTCATTGCCGACACCGAGCTCGTAGACGCTTCGCGCCACGTCGAGATAGGCTGCCTGGTTCTTCTTTTCCGAGGCGAATTGTTCTTCGCGGAACTTCGCGTCTTTGATGAACACGCCGAGCGCTTCTTTGAGCCGGTCGCGCTCGGCCGGCTTGTATTCATCCTTGGCTTTGTTCAACGCGTCATACGCGTTTTCAACCGCCGAAAAATCGGCATCCTTCGCCTTACGCTGTTTATAATTCTCATCCACCGCGGCTTCGAAATCGTCGATTACGGCGCGCTCGGGCACCACGAGCCGCGTGGCCTCCCAATCTTCGCGGGCCTGCTTCACGTCCTGCTTGTACTGGTCGCTCTCTTGCTGGCTGATGCGGGCATTCGTCGACCAAAGCTCCACTTCCTGGAACTTGCGCTGATAGTCTTTCCACTCGCGGCGATGATCGGCGGCCAACATCCATATCGTGGTGCCCAGCATCGCCAGCGAACTGATGCCGAAAATCACGTGCAGCAGTTTGGAGTCGCGCCAGGTTTGCTCAGTAGCAGGCATGGTTCTTTTTCTCGCGCGCCGAAGCGCGAAGTTATCGGTGTGAATTTAGAAATTCAAGAAGTACTCAGGAATGCTCACGATGTATTTCAGGTTCCATACCCAACGCAACACCATCTTCAGCGGCAAGGCCGTCATAAATAGCAGCAGGTTGGACATCAGCATGAAACGCATGAAGCCCATCTTCACGAAAAAGCTGCGAAAAACGGTCACTGCCATCAGCGGCGGCAACAGCAGGAAATAGCCAAGCAGCAGCACGATGCCCAGCCACTCGCGCCAGACTATGTAGCCGATTTCAAGCCACAACGGGCTGCCCGTAGGAGCATGCGGCAATCCGCGTTGCATCAAGTAAACCCAGAAATATTGGGACAGGTCGACGTTATTCAGCGCCAACACCTTGTGCGGATCCCAATATTCGAACGGCCCGAAAATGTTCCAGTTCGGTCCGCGAAAGAACGTACCCAGAATGATCAACGTGACCCACATTTCCAGAAAGCCGAACTGAAAAATTAGGTAGCTGAACTTGCGCTCGGCAATCGTGTAATAGCCGTTCCCCTTCTTATTGAAATCCAGAAAGGGGATCGCCATTAACCCGAACACGACCAGGCTGGGCAGCACGACGCCAGCCATCCAAGGGTCGTAGTAGACGAGCATTTCCTGGAGGCCCAGGAAGTACCAAGGAGCCTTCGACGGGTTCGGCGTTTTGACGCTGCTGGCCGGCTCTTCCAGTGGAGCTTGCAGGCAGATCGCCCAGATCAAGAGGAACGCGGTGAGCGCGACCATGCAGATCAGCTCGGTGTAGACCAGGTCGGGCCACACCAATACTTTTTCGTTGTCGAGTTTTTCCATCGGCGGCAAGCCTTGCTCGAGGCGATTGTCGTTTTCGACCGCCTTGGCCGTGGCCAGCCAGGTGAAAAAGCCCAACAGAAAAACCAGGCCCACGATCGGCACGTTATCGGGCTTGGTCACGATCGCGGCAAAATTCGGATCGGTCATGGAGAGGCCCATGATCAAGAGCGAAAGGTTCAAGCCGGTCCAGGCCACCATCGGTTGCACGAAGAACCGGCGGCCAAAAAACAGCACGGCCAGAATTGCCGTCGTGCCCACGCTATAAATCACCGGGCCGGTCGCGGCGTTGACCGCGTCGCGCAGCGAATGCGGAAAGCCGAGCGGGCTGCCCCCCATCGCCGCCGAGCCAATCGCCACCAGGAAAAAGCTATAGGCGATCCAAGCCACCGCCTCGTTGATCCGGTGGCGATGGTGCCACAGATGATAGGCCATCGCGGCGTTCATCGAGGCTAGAAACAGGTAGTAGCCGCCGAGGAACCCGGAGATCGTGGTGATAAAGTCTTCTGAGCCGTGCATAAGGATTCCGCTTCTTGAGTCATCCTGCCATCAATCGACCGAGCTGATTATTCGTCGTCTTCCGCGACAAACTTACTACCGCGTCATCGCGTTTGTTTGCCCTCACCCTGCCCTCTCCCCGAGGGAGAGGGTTTCGAGGACGAAGTTATTTTTCGTCAATTCGTTACAACGGGCCGCTGATGCCGCCGTCCTTGCGGACGCGCCAAAAGTGAATGGCCAACAGCAGCGACACGGCCAAGGGAATGGCAATGCAGTGCAAAATGTAAAACCGATTCAATGTTTCCTCGCCCACGAAGCGCGCGCCTAACAAAGCAAAGCGCGCATCGGAAGCGTTGGTGATCATGTCGATGCCCTGAATATTCAACAATTGCTGGCCGGGACCTTCGTGTCCCAAGATCGGCGTCGCTCGGGCCATGTTCGAACCGACCGTGATGGCCCAGATGGCCAACTGATCCCAGGGGAGTAGGTAGCCAGTGAATGAAAGCAAGAGCGTGAGCAGCAGCAGAATGACGCCGATCACCCAATTGAATTCGCGCGGTGGCTTGTAGCTGCCGGTCAGGAACACGCGGTACATATGCAACCAGACCGTGATCACCATGGCGTGCGCTCCCCAGCGGTGCAACTCGCGCAAGATGCCCAGCGAGGTGACGTCGCGCAGGCTCAAGATGTCGTTATAGGCCCACTCCAACGTCGGGCGATAATAGAACATCAGCAGCACGCCGGTCACGGTCTCGACCAGGAACAAGAAGAACGTTACCCCGCCCATGCACCAGGTGTAACTGAGCGCGATGCCCTGCTTCTTGATCGAAACGGGATGCAAGTGCAGAAAGAAGTTGGTCAGCATCACTACAATGCGATTGCGGCGATCCTGGGGCATGGGATGCCGGAAGACGCTCTTCCAGACCTGCGACTCGGTAATCTGCTCGGTGATCTTCTCAACGATGGCCATGATCGTCCCTTGCTGGCGGCCCATCGCGTCACGCCCTGGCGGATGGGCGCGGGCG
>JAYVCO010000210.1:0-2754 GCA_043749935.1 Planctomycetia bacterium | reverse complement strand
TGATGGGTCACGGCATTGCGCAACAGTCGAAATTGCAGGCCCAAGGCAAGTCCGCCCCTGAAATGGATCTGCTTTCGGTCCTCTTCGACAAAGATCGCTCGGGTTCGATGAAACGAATGATGGCCGAACAATTCGAAAACGTCGAGGGGGCCATGCAAGCTCTCGACGGCCCGCAAGGCTCGACCATCATTACCGAACGCAACAAAGTGGCGCTCAAGAAGCTGGCCGAAGAGATCGCGGCCGGCAAAAAGAAGATTGCCATTTTCTACGGAGCCGGCCACTTGAGCGACATGGAGAAGCGGCTCATGGCCGATTTCCACCTGAACCGTGCCAGCGAGTCCTGGCTGACCGCATGGCAGCTCGACAAGCCCGTCGCCAAGTTGGGCAATCCGACGGCGAATGGCAAATAAAACGGCGCCGGGCGCTTTCGCAAACACCCATGCTCGCCCGTTTTCCCGCAAGCTGGCAGCACTCGAGGCTGTAGCGCCAGATTCATTCCTTTACACATCGCGGACGATCTCATACTGAGCCGGCCGGACTGATAGAGGAAAGGCAACGGCGTGCCGTCCGATCGGCAATGTTTGCCGCGACGAGCGTGCGGGAGTTTGTGAATGGCGGGCCTTTCCGTAAACGAAATGACGACCTTTCGCTGGTCGCTGGACGAAGATCTTGCGCAGTATCGCGCGGCCGGCATCGAGGCGATCGGCATCTGGCGGCAGAAGTTGTCTGATTTTGGGGAAGAAAAAGGAATCGAACAGATCGCTCGCAGTGGGCTCAAGGTCTCGAACCTGCTTTGGGCGGGCGGTTTCACCGGCAGTGATGGTCACACGCACGAGGAAAGCCTGGAAGATGCCAAGGAAGCCTTGCACCTGGCCGCTGCCCTCAAGGCTGGTCATCTGGTCGTTTACAGCGGGGCACGCAACGGGCACACCCAAAACCATGCACGGCGCCTGTTTATCTGCGCCCTGCGAGAACTGTTGCCGCTGGCCAGCCAACTGAACGTTGTTCTGGCCGTCGAACCGATGCACGCGGGCTGCGCCGACGAGTGGACGTTCTTGACCACCCTCGACGAAGCCCTCTCGCTGATTCATCGTCTCGACAGTCCCTACTTGAAACTCGCTTTTGACACCTATCACTTGGGCCACGACCCCCGGATCGTCGAACACATTGCCGAAATCGCTCCGCATATTGGCATCGTACACTTGGGAGACAGCAAGGGTCCGCCGGATCACGAGCAGAATCGGCTGCGGCTTGGAGAAGGAATCCTGCCGTTGCCGTGCATCGTCGCGGCGCTCAAGCAGGCCGGCTACGACGGCTACTACGATGTCGAGTTGATGGGCGAGGAGATCGAAAGCTGCGATTACCGGGAATTGCTGGACGTCTCGAAAAAAGCCTATCAACAGCTAGTCTGCTGCTGACGCAAATTGGTTACTCGAGATCGTTCGACATCGCGTCGGATTAGAACACGCGATTCAGCCCGTTCAATGCCGCCACGCGATACGCCTCGGCCATCGTGGGATAATTGAACGTCGTATTGATGAAGTATCGTAGCGTGTTCTGCGTGCCCGGCTGCGACATGATGGCCTGGCCAATGTGGATGATCTCGGCCGCGTTCTGGCCAAAACAATGGATGCCCAGAAGCGCCAGCGTTTCGCGGTGAAACAGCAGCTTTAGCATTCCCACGGTTTGCCCGGTAATCTGCGCGCGGGCCAGGTGCTTGAACGAAGCCTTGCCGACTTCGTAGGGAACTTTCTCATCGGTCAGTTGCCGCTCCGTTTTGCCAATCGAAGAAATTTCGGGGCTGGTATAAATGCCGGTGGGAATGTCCTGCACGAGCCGATGGTTCGGGTCGCCGCAAAAGTGGCTGGCGGCGAAGCGGCCCTGGTCGTACGAGGCGCTGGCCAGCGACGGGTAGCCCACGACGTCTCCCACGGCGTAAATGTGCGGCTGTGAGGTCTGGTAGTGGTCGTTGACGTCGATCTGGCCCCGGTGGTTCGGCTTGATGCCGACGTTTTCCAAGCCCAGGTTGTCCGTGTTTCCGGTGCGACCATTGGCCCAGAGGAGAATATCGGAGCGGATTTTCTTTCCGCTCTTCAAATGCAGAATCACTTCCTGATCGGTCGGCTCGACACGTTCGTACTCTTCGTTGTGCAGAATGCGCACGCCATTTTCGCAGAGCTGGTAGCTTAGCGCGTCGATGATTTCGTCGTCCAAGAAAGCCAGGAGCTTGTCGCGCGTGTTGATGAGTTGCACACGCGATTGCATGTTGCGCCACATGGAAGCATATTCGCATCCGACGACTCCGGCTCCGTATACCGCGATGCTCGACGGCGTGCGATCGAGCGTCAGCAGCGTGTCGCTGTCGAAGACTCTGGGGTGCGTGAAGTCGACGTCGTTGGGTCGGAACGGACGCGAGCCGGTGGCAATCACGAAGGCATCGGCCGTAATCAGCTTTTTCGCGCTCCCTTCACTTTCGACTTCCAGCGTGTGGGGATCGATGAATTGAGCGTTGCCGGGGATGAGCGCGACCTCGTTGCGATCGTAAAAACCTTCGCGCAGTTCGACTTGCTTGGCGATCACGGCATTGGCAGTTGCCAACAGCTCGGGAAATGAGAATTTGGCCTGCAGATCCATCCGCTTATAGATCGAGCCCTGGTTGCACAAGCTCATGTGATAGATCGCTTGGCGCAAGGCTTTGCTGGGAATCGTGGCCCAGTGCGTGCAACCGCCGCCGACCTGGCAAAAGCGTTCGAC
>JAYVCO010000209.1:0-3599 GCA_043749935.1 Planctomycetia bacterium | reverse complement strand
GGCCAAACGGCGGCCACTAGTGATCCAGTCCCTGTTCATGCGCATTGAAGGTGCTCCGCCCACGACCGTCGAGCTGGAAGCCTTCTGCGATCGGCTCTGCGAGATCACCGCGGCTGGCGGCAAGTTGAAGCTGATCCAGATCTACACCGTCGCCCGCCGCCCGGCCGAAGACTTCGTGGCTCCGCTCTCCGACGCCGAAGTCGATGCGATCACCGAACTAGTGATCCAGCGAACCGGATTGACGGCGGCCAGTTTTTATGGCGCGCAGTCGTAAGACCGTTGCCGTATCGAGTTCCAACCGTCTCGGCCATTTCCAGAACACCGAATTTCCTCGCCCGAAACGGGCGCTAGCAATCCCGTAAGCGCCCCTATTCCGGCAGAGGCTTGCCTTTGGTCTCGGGCGCGAAGGGGAGCACGACCAGGCCCAGCAGGAAAATGCTGCACATCGTAACGCCGGCGTAGCGCATCGGCATGGCTTTGTCGGCGAACACTTCGCTGGTGAGGTAACCAAAAGTAAAGGGGCCGATAGCCGCCACGAACCGCCCGACGTTGTAGCAAAATGACGTGCCCGTGCTCCGCAGCCGGGTCGGAAACAGCTCTGGAAAATAGATGGCGTAGCCGCCGAACAGCGCGAGCTGGCAGAAGCCCATGATCGGGATCATCCAAAAGATCTGGCTCCGATCGTCCATATAGCCAAACACCATGGCGGTGCTGAGCATGGCCAGGACGAAAGCGATGGCGAAGGCCGGTTTGCGGCCGATCAGAGGCGTGATCCGGCTATAAGCCCAGATGCCCAGGAATCCGCCGACGTTTTGCAGGATCAGCGTCATGCTGATCCAAAACGTCACCGTGCTCGCGATTTCGGCCGGTGGCATGCCGGCGGCTTGATATTGCTCGGTGAAGACCCGGCGGAACAAGTCGACGCTGAAGAACCCAATGCCCCACAGGCCGACCACGCCGGAAAAGGCCATGCACATGCCCACCAGCGCGTTGCGGCGCCAGCGGGGATCGCTGAACAGCTCGCCGTACGATCCGAGCTTCGACTGCTTGCCCTCGTGTGCCGCCGCGTTCTTCCAACGCTCGGGCTCCTTCAGCCGACGGCGAATCAGAATCGCCAAGAGTGCCGGTACGGTGCCGATGACGAACATCACACGCCAGGCGTGTACGGGCGTGTCAGTGAACTGAAACATCTCCATGCCTTCGGGACCATCGAAGTTGCCCAGCCCCATGGCGATCAAGGCCGCGCTGATATTGCCCACGGCGGACAAGGCCTGCAACAAACCAAGCGCTTGCGGCCGCGCCCGGTCGGGCATCACCTCGGCCACCAGCGAAACCCCGACGGCGAACTCACCGCCCACACCCAAGCCGGTGAGAAAACGATAAAACGCAAAATCCCAAAACCCGACCGACAGCGAGCTCAAGCCGGTGCAAAGTGAATAAATCAGGATCGTCCAGAGCATCGTCTTGGCTCGGCCGATGCGATCGCCCAACACGCCAAAGCCGAGCCCTCCGGTAGCCCAGCCCAACAAGAAGATGGCCGTGGCCAACCCACCGTAATACCCGACGGTCTCAGGACTCGGGTCGCCGGAGCCGGTTTGCAACAGTTCTTTCATGGCCGGCACCCGGGCCATCGTAAAAAGCTGCTGGTCCATTGTGTCGAACAGCCAGCCCAACGCGGCCACGATGAGGACGAACCAGTGATAACGAGTCAGCTCGTGATACCATTTCGCAGGCGCTTGGTTCATAGCCGGAGAGACCTCGGAGGAATGTGCGAGCGGGGGGTTGGGATCGAGCACAGTTGCCGCGTGGGATGCAGTCAGCGGTCAAGAGGGCTATCGTACACAAGCCGCTAGTGAATTGCGACCCTGCGGCAGCACGAAGTGAGAGAGCGATTCTCGCTTGAATTCCTCACCCCAGTTGGCCGGATGTCCCCTTGGACGCAATCGCCGGACCCGGCGCATTGAGTGCGGCCAACACCCGTTCTGCTGCTTCTTCGCCGCTGTGGATGCAGTTGGGAATACCGACACCGTGGTAGGCGTTGCCGGCTAGCGCGAAACCGGGCCAGCGCGATGCGGACCGCTCGATTTCGGCCACCAGCTCGCAGTGGCCCAGGTGATATTGGGGCATCGAGCTGGGCCAGCGAGTGATGTCGGCAAACAGTGGTGGGCCGGTCGTGCTCAATAGCGATTCCAGTTCTTCGCAGGCGATTCTGCGCAGCTCGTCGTCGGGCAGATCAATCAACTGGCTTTGGCACGCGCCGCCGATGAACACGCGCACCAGCACGGCTCCTTGCGGCGCGCGGCCTGGGAACTTGACACTCGAAAAACTGCCGGCCAGGATCCGCCGGTTCTCGATGGCTGGCACGACGAAGCCGAATCCGTCGAGCGGATGCCGAATCTGATCGCGGTGAAAACCGAGCGAGACGATTGCTGTGCCCGCATAAGGGATCTGGCTCAGCTTGCCGGCCTGTTCGCCATCGAACTGCCGGACGATCGAAGCGGCGCACGGGGCTCCGACCGCCACGATCAGCGCGTCGCATTCCAAGCTTGCCGCGCTGCCGGGTGAGGACGATTCAATCCGCCAAGTCCCAGCCGGATCGCGTGTGATCTTGTCCACCTTGGTATTCAAGCGGATCGAGCCGGTTGGCAAACGCGCAGCCAATGCCTCGACCATACTCGTCAAGCCCTCGCGGGGCGTGACGAACAGCCCATAGCGGGCTCCGCTGTCACTGTTGTCAGGCACGTCGCTGGACTCATCGCCAGCTTTCGCCGGCTCGCGCAGAGCCCCGCGGATCAGACTTCCGTAACGTCGTTCCATCTCGATGAATCGCGGCAGCGTGGCTTGCAGGCTGAGTTTCTCGGGATTGGCGGTGTAGATGCCGCCGACGAGCGGTTGCACGATTCGCTCGAACGTTTCGCGACCCAGTCGTCGCCGCGCGAACTCACCTAGGCTTTCGTCTCCGCCACTTTTTCGCCGCGGCACGAAATACTCGCCCAGCAGGCGCAGCTTCCCCCAGGGGCTCAAGATGGGTGTCGTCAGCAAGGGCCAAATCTGAGAGGGGGCCATGAGCATGAACCCGGGCGGAACTTTTTCCAGTCGCCCACTGTGAACCACCATCGCATTGCGTTGTTGGCTCGAAGTCGGCAGCAACTGGTCAGCCAGCCCGATCCGCTGGCAAAGGTCGACGGCCCAGGGAACGTTGGTAATAAAGTTGTCCGCGCTCCGTTCGAGCAAAAAACCATCGCGGCGGGCCGTCTCCAACACACCCCCCAAGCGGCCGCTGCCTTCTAGCAACGTCAGCTCGACAGCCGAATCGAGCTCGAGCGCGCGGTGCGCCGCCGCCAGGCCGGTGATGCCACAGCCCACCACCACAAGGCGTTTTCGAGCTGGATGAGGAGAATTCAAGGAAAGGTTTTCGCGCCGAGATACGTGGAAATCAGGTACCGTCTTATCGTATCACGGCGACAAGACCGGGCGGAAGCCTGCTATGGGGCTCGGCTGGGCCAATGATTTATTAGTCATACTAACCCGACGCGCCAGCGAGGGAGCACTACGAAGAGCCCTTACTTGCGCGTCGGGTTCGTGTTTCGATTCCATCC
>JAYVCO010000208.1:0-5964 GCA_043749935.1 Planctomycetia bacterium | reverse complement strand
CCAGGACATGGCGCGGATGGTGAAAGACCCGGTCGCCTATCGCTTCGAGTATGCCGATGGCCTGAAAGCCACGATGCTGTTGCTCAATGGCCTGGTGGGCGACATCACGTTCTCCGCGCGAATCAAGGGCCAGCGCGAGCCGCTTTCTGCCGCGATGTATTTGGGTGGCAGTTACGAGACGCAGCCCTTTAACTTCGATGGCCTGGTCTGGTACATCGAACAGTTCTTTCTGTCCGGCAAAGTTCCCTATCCGGTCGAGCGCACGCTGTTGACCTCGGGCCTGGTCACGGCGGGCGTGGAATCGCTCTATCGCAAAGGCCAAATGATCGGCACGCCACACCTGGCGATTCGCTACCAACCGACTCCCGACTCCACCTTTCGCAGGACCTAGGAATCCGAACAGCCATGGCCGACAACGCGAAAGCGCCCCGCAAACGACTGGCGATCATCACCACCATCTGGAAGTATTTGTCGCACGCCCAACACATGGGCGATCGCTTCCTGGTCGGCTACCCGTGGAACGGCAGGTGGCATCGGCCCGAGATGGACGTCGTTTCGCTCTACGTCGACCAAAAACCCGAGGGGGATCAGAGCCAGGTTCGCGCCGAAGAGTTCAAGTTCAAAGTCTATCCCACGATTGCCGAAGCGCTGCGCTGCGGCACCGATCGGCTGGCCGTCGACGGCGTGCTCATCATTGGCGAGCACGGCGATTATCCCACGAACGAAAAAAGCCAGATCCTTTACCCGCGATACGAGTTTTTCAAACAGTGCGTCGAAGTGTTCGAAAAAGACGGCCGCGGCGTGCCAATCTTCAACGACAAGCATCTTTCCTATAGCTTCGACAAGGCGAGCCAGATGGTGGCGGCCGGCAAACGGTTGGGTTTTCCGATGTTGGCCGGCTCGAGCTTGCCGGTCACCTGGCGGCTGCCCAGCGTCGAGGTGCCGCTCGACTCGACGATCGAAGAGGCGTTGATGGTGGGCGTCGGCTCGTCCGACCCGATGGATTTTCACGCGTTGGAAGCCATGCAGTGCATGCTCGAGCGTCGCCGCAACGGCGAGACGGGCGTCAAGGCCGTGCAGCTCATTCAAGGTCCCGCCGTCTGGCAGGCCGGCAAAGACGGCCGCTGGTCGCGCCGGTTGCTCGAGGCCGCCCTGGCCCGTTCGACCTCGATGAGCGGCAACGCGGCCAAAGATGGCCGCCCGCAAAATCTCACGCACAGCGGCGAACTGGAGCAGCTCGTCAAGGACCCGGCTGCCTACCTGATTGAATACAACGACGGGCTGCGCGCCACGCTGTTGATCATCAACGGCGCCGTGAGCGACTACACGTTTGCCTGCCGCGTGCGTGGGATGCCACAGATTCTTTCCACCCAATTCCTGCTGCCGGTGTTGCCGAACGTGGCCTACTCGACCTGCTTGATGAACAAGGTCGAAGAGATGATCGCCACCGGCAAGGCACCCTATCCGGTCGAACGCACGCAGTTGGTCAGCGGTATCCTGGATCTGTGCTTGGAATCGAAAGTGCGAGCCAGCCAGCGGCTCGATACACCCCAGTTGAACGTTCAATATCGTGCCCCGCGGGCTTCGCAATTTGGCGGTGCTCCAATCTAACCATCAAAGGAGACTTTCAGCGATGAAAATGCTACTTGCTTTCGCGCTTGTTTTCACACTAGCCCCGTCTGCCTACGCTGCCGCTCCAAAAGTTGGCGAAAAGACACCTGATTTCAAACTGCAAGGATCGGATGGCCAGCAATACTCGCTGGAGCAATTTTTCGGAAAGAAGCCGGTGATCATTGCCTGGTTTCCCAAGGCTTTCACCAGCGGCTGCACGGCAGAGTGCAAGAGCATGAAGGAAAACGGCGCTGATATTCGCCAATTCGATGTCGCCTATTTCACTGCCAGCGTCGACGACGCCGACACGAACAAGAAGTTCGCCGAGTCCTTGAGTCTCGACTTCCCGATTCTCAGCGACCCCTCGAAGAAGATCGCCGAAGCCTACGGCGTGGTCCACGAAGGGCGCCCCGTGCCCGAACGCTGGACGTTCTACATCGGCGCCGACGGCATGATCAAAGCGGTTGACCAAAAGGTCAACACGAAAGAACACGGCAAGGACATGGCCAAGCAACTCGAAGCGCTGGGCGTGCCCAAGAAGTAGGGACGGCGAAGCAATCCAGATTGCGCGTAGGCTTTACCGCAGCGAATTCAAAAACGCGATCAAGTCGGCCAATTCCTGACGGCTCAACTGAGTGTCCATCCCTTCAGGCATGATCGAGACGTTGCTCTGGTGTAACGATTCGATCGCCGAACGAGGCACGCGGACTTCGATGCGGGTGCTGCCGACCAGAAAGATGGCGTCGGCCGTTTCGCGCGCGATGATGCCCGCGACGACTTGCCCGTCGTCAGTGGCCAGCGTGAAAGGCTCATAGCCTCTGGCGAAGCTGGCGCTGGGAAACACGATGGCTTCGAGCAGATCGCGCGGGGTACGGATCGCGCCTATTTTGCTCAAGTCGGGCCCGATCTTACCCCCTTGGCCCTGCACGGCATGGCAGGTGGCGCAAATCGCCTTTTTATTGCCGAAGAACAAATCGCGCCCGCGCTGGATTTCGCCGCCTGAGAGTACGTCGTGCAACTCCGCGAGCCGGGCTTTTTGTTTTTCGGCGTCGACTGCCAACTGCCGGAGCAGAGGCTCGGCCTGTTGGCGGACTGCTTCGGGATAGCCCGCGAGTGCTGACGTGAGTGCATCTGCCTGCAAACTCTTCAATCCGGGCGAGCGGCCTAGCGCCATTACGAGTGCCTCGCCGACTTCGGCGTTTTTCGATTGTTCGAACGCGCGCAGCAACTTAGGCACTTCCAAAACGCTGCCGGCCGCGATTGCGCCAGACAGTGATTTCAGTTGGCCCTCGTCCAGTTGCGACTTGCCGAGCGCTTCGGCCGCATCAAGCCGCACCAAAGGCGGATGATTTTGGTCGAGGCTCGCCACGAGAAAATCAAACAGTCCCGGATCGAGGCTCCCCAATCGCGGCACGACCGCGGCGGCCGATTGCACACGGATGTCGTGCGGCCGCTTGGCATCCATCGCCAAAGCCACGAGCGGACCATCGAATTCGCTGGCCGCAAGGTCCGGAAAGGTTTCCAGTCGCCCGCCGAGCTCATAAAAATCGGCCGCCAGGCCCGGCTGGAGCGCCGCGGCGCCTGCTGAATTGTTTTCGGCACGGGGCCGATGCCATAGCACACTCGCGGGAATGATTTGTTCTGATTGTCCTGGGTAGGCCCACGAAACTTTGCAGCCTGCCTCACCTTCGCCCTGAATGAACTCGACTCGCAGATCGTGATCGCCGGCATCCAGTTTGAGCCGGCCCTGGCGCTTTTGCATGCCGTGCGACCCGCCATTGTCGACCACCTGTTTCCCATCAACAAACAACATCGACCCGTCGTCACTCTCGGTATAGAAAATGTATGTAGCCTCAATCGGGCAACGGACTACACCCTGCCAGCGAACGCAGAAGTTCTCCGATAGCCTGGTGCCGGCAAACCGATTCGCGACCAACGGAAAGTTGACCTGCGCGTCGACGCGCGAGACCAGCGGCCGTTTGACCAACGGCAGCGCTCGCAGCGTGGCCACGGCCTGGCGAACCACTGGCTCGTTGCCGTCCTGAATTGCGGCTTGCAAGGGACTGGCCCAAGCGGCGGGCATTTTTGCTAGCGGCGCCTGAGCGATCACTTCCAGCAGCAACAGCCGCGTCTCGAGCGGCGTGTGCGAGTCGGCCAGTGCCGCGGCGATCAGCTCTTGCACGGCCGCGTCATTGGTGAACGCCAGCAGTTGCCGTTTGAGCTCGTCGCGGCGTGCGTCGTCCATGTCGTTGCGAGTCAGCCATTGGCGGAAGAAATCGAGCATCGCCGGGCCCCACTCACCGTGGTGGGCGATGACCCACAGGGCCGTCTGTTGCAACAGAGGGTCGGCAGGCGAAAGAAACGGTGTCACGGTCTCTGGCGCAAGTTGCCCGCCGTCCATCTGGTCGAGCGCGATCAGCGCCCCGCGTTTCACGCTCGAGCTGGCAAGTTCCAGGCCTTTGCTCGTCGCCGCACGATCGCCGATGCGAATGAGCGCGAAAATAATGGAGTGCTCCAAAAACCGGTCGCCCGGTGTATTCAAAGCATCCAAGAGCGCCGGCACCGCGGAACTTTCGCCCAGGCGCCCGAGCGCCGTGGCCGCTTCACGGCGCACGCTCGGCGTGTCCGATGTCACGAGCGCCATTAGCCGGTTGGCAGCCCGAGCATCGCGATTCAAGCCGGCTGCCCGGGCCGCCGCCTGACGAACGCTCGGCTCGCCATCTTGGAGCGCGTCGCGAACCGCCGCGCGTGCCTGATCGCCGTCGATTCTCGACAGAGCCCACACAGCCGCACACTTTGTCTCAACGGACGTAGGCCTCTTCTTGCTCGCCACCACACTGGCCAAAGCCGGAACAGCGGCAGCGCCCAATTTCGACAACTGCTCGACCGCCCGGTCGCGAACCTCGAAGCGGGCATCCGCCAATAGCTTTGCCAACTCGACAGGCGAGAGCGTATTCCAAGCGATCGTCGCTCCGCGCGAGTCCGTTACGCGCTTGGCATCGGTTTTCCGGACCCGATAGATGCCTCCCATCACGTCGGGTTTGGCGATTTGCGAGGTCGGGCAGCCGATGCGGAACCAGCCGCCCGTATCGATCACCAGCATGCTGCCGTCGGCATCTTCGAACACGTCGGTGGGATGAAAATCGGGGTGGCTCGATACGAGAAACTCTTCGTTGCGACAAGTAAACGTAGCGCCATCGCGCTCGATCTTGTGACGCATCACTTTGTGCATGTTGAACAGCGCCGAAAACAAGTTGCCCCGATACGCGTCGCCCCAATTGTCACTTCGGCAGATCATCAGATCGCTCGAAGCCGAAACGCCCAGGTGCGCCAGCGGCGGCAGCACGTCGCCCGTCCGCTTGTGTTCGTTGAGCGTCCGATCGCGCACTGGGTACTCGGCTCCGTCGACGCAGTGGACCAGCGCGTCTCGCAGGCCCGCGCCCATCGAGTTCGGCGCCAGAAACGTGCCGCTGGCGAACATATCTCCCTCGGGCGAGAACACTACGCCCACGGCATTACCCTGCGAGCCGCAGACGACTTCCAGTTCCGAGCCGTCCGGCAGGCAACGAAGTATGAGCGGCGCGGTGCCCTTGTGAATCGTCGGTCCGCCGGGACGGTGAATTTGATGGGGAAAGCGGCCTGCGCACCAGTAGAGGCGTCCGTCGGGTCCCAAGCTGCCGCCGTGCATATCGTCGGCCACGCCGGTATTGGCAAAGCCCGTGACCAGCTCTTCGCGCTTGTCGGCCACTCCGTCGCCGTCCGTATCTTCCAACCGCCAGAAGCTCGGCGGCGACGAGCAATAGACGGCGCCATCGTGCCAGACGACTCCCTGCGGAAACACGAGCTTGTCGGCAAACACCTGGCTCTTGTCGAAAATTCCGTCGCCGTTGGTATCTTCCAGCACTCGAATCACGTGCGGCGGGTTCTTGCTCAGCTCGGGCCCGCGCAAGTTGATGCCCGCTGAATCGGCAACATACAGCCGCCCGCGATCGTCGAACGTGGCCAACATGGGCCGTTCGACCAAGGGCACACCGGCGGCAAGTTCCACCGTGAAGCCCGCCGGGACCGAGATCGCCGCCAGCCCTGTTTTTTCCGCCGAGGCGTCTTCTGCCGCTCGGGAAGCAACGGCGAGAAACGCAAGCAAAGCGACCAGCGAACCGAAACATCCGCGAATGAAGATCCGCTGGAGCATGGAATCCCTCAAGAATCGAGAATGGTGAAATCGTGCCGACTAAAGGGCGATTGTACTAGAAGCCCTGGTGGCTTGCCATTAGTTGTTCCGAGTCGCAAGATGTGTTTCTTTGCCGGCCACTAACCCGAAGCGCGAGCGAGGGCGACGCACGCAAGGCAACC
>JAYVCO010000207.1:0-8597 GCA_043749935.1 Planctomycetia bacterium | reverse complement strand
GCCGAAAAAGCCGTCACCCAAACGTCGCGGTACCTCGCCGCACGTCTCCACCGCAAGGCTCATCGCCCAACGCCGCGAATGACAGCTTGAAAGGGATGGATAGTGGATCTCAACTCGCTGATTGACCCGGTATCGGGCTGGGAGCTATTAACCGCCACTGGTATCAATGACGCGGGACAAATCACGGGTTGGGGGCGTCTAAACGGCGACGACCGCGCTTTCCTGCTGACACCGCTGACCGCCTCCGCGCCCGAGCCAGCCAGCGTCACTCTCATTGCCTGCGGGCTCATCGCATTCATCGCGCTGGCCATCCGCCGCCGCGCGCTCCGCTCCCACGGCCCTTCGCCCGCCTGACGCAGCTTGGGCGCCGAATCAGTAGGTCACGCACTCCGTGCGTGACGCAAGGTGTTGGCGTGCGGTAATCGCTCGGCTCAATATGGGCGGATACCTGACTATTGACCGCATTTTGTGCCGAGCGCGACCAATTTCTTCACAGTGCGAGCGATGGAATCGCGATTGTCACGCACGGGGTGCGTGACCTACCCGACTGCCCTAAAACGCCTGCTGAGCTCCCCGATCGCTGTCCAGCGTGTTGCCCACGTTGAATAGTTTTTGGGGCATCGTGACGGGCACATTCAACAAGGCGCTCAGGCGAACTGCCGTGGCGGGTTCGCTCAGCTCTTCGGTGCGAACCAGCAGCACGCGATTTGGAGAGGCGGCCGCCAGACTCTTGAGCGTGCCGTTGTAGTCGCTGACGTAGCGCTCGATCAGGGCGGCCTTGGCGGTGTCGGGATCGAAGTTCGTGGCCAGGGGGATCGAATAGCTGGGATACGTCGGGTCCCACCAGTTGGTCGCCCAGATCGGGTTGCCCGGCGGCGCCCAATGGTTCTCCGATCCGCGACCGCGACCCTTGACGTGCATGAACGACTGGACGCAGGAGCCGGTTTGGCGGTGCAGACCGATGATTTTCCCTTGCGGGAATTCGGCCAGAAAGCGCGGAGCCACGTTGAGCCACCAGTGAGCCGCGTCGAAAACCACGGAAAAGTAGCCCGCGAGCAAGCGGAAACGATCCAGGTGAAAGCGAACTTGCTCTTCGAGCGGCTCCCAAAACACGAAAGGGGGTTGTTCGTGGGTCGACAGCGCGTCGGGAATGCTCGACAGGGCGGCCGAAAGCGTGGTCGATCCACAACGGCCGCTGCCCAGGCCCAACACCACCTGGCCAGGCTCAGCCCGCCTGGCTCGGCTCGCCAGCAGTTGTTCGAGGTTGTCGAAGTACGCTCGGACGAGTCGCTTGGTGGGCAGCGACTGGAGGATGTTCTGCAAAATCAGGCGGGATCGAGCGACGCTGCCCAGCGGAACGTCGGAGGGCAATTGGTCGAACAGCAATTCGCCCAGCTTTTCGCGCGGGGCCCGATCGTAGGGAGCCGTCAGACACAGGCCCTGCCACATACGGGTTGCCGCCGGGAGCTTCCCGGTAACCTCGAAGTATCTGGCGACTTCGATCGCCGTGGCCTGATCCAGCTTGAGCTGCACATCCATCGACTGTTCCGTGATTCTTAGGGACGATTCAAAAAAACTTCGGCATTTTGATTTCCCTCACCCGGCCCTCTCCCAGAGGGAGAGGTGTTTGCGGACAAAGTTATTTTTGAGTCGTCCCTTACATTTCCCAGCGGTCGGGAATCTCTATCCGGAGGATGCTACCGAAATGGTGGAGCGCTGCGAAACAAGAGCGCTGCCAACCGAGAGGCACCGCGACGCAGCAGCACGGCGGCACTGCGTTGCAGAATTACGGCGATATCACAGCCAGACTGGCGAAGGATTCGCTGCCACACCCGGTTCTTTCAGAGTCTCTGTCCGCGGCTATTATAACCCCCGGCGGTTGCCGAGGTTCCGGATTGCCGGCTTTTTGCGCGGGCTGGCACAGAGCTTACGTAGGCCGTTGATGGCGAGCGCGCGGCGACTACCAGGCGCGAGTTCTTGTCGATTTCGAACTTCTGCCTTTTTGGCGCTTGACTCAGCAGCTTTTGTGCGAGAAAACGACGGCACGAATTCTCGTGTCGATTTAGTGCAGGCTTCTCGTTTAGCTGCCAAGTTGCAACAAGCAGTCCCAGAACGCCATGAAGCTTTCGGAAGACGAACGCGCAGCTATTGTCAAGCGAATCGATTGGATTTGCACCGAGATGGAGACAATCCGCACTTCGGAAGGGATGACCCTCCAATGGCAAGCGCTCTTCAAAGAGCTCACTGAGCTAGGCCAGCAGCTCATGGAGGACGATGCCGAGTAGCCGCCGTTGATGGCCGACTGCCGCGATCATCGCGGTACGAAGAACAAGCCGCGGTTGCCTTCGTTGGGAGTTGGTCGCTCGCGATCGAGGTGGAAGGACTTGGCACCTTTCAACGCTTCCTGGTCGGTTTCCGTGGCGGTGACTTCGGTCGATTCGAGATTCTGCGGAGACTCCGCACCCTTGTATTTTTTCACCACGGACCGTTGTGGGGCATGGATTTCTCCGGTCGCGATGTCGAGCACCGTGATCGTGAACCGCGACAGTCCGTCGATGCCGTCGAAATCGACCCAAACGTACGTGTCGCAGTAATGGGCTACGTAGCAGGCGTCGGGCGGCACATCGCCTTTGCTGCCCACCTGATACCAGCCGCGCGGCAGCAGGCACTCGGTTGTTTCGGTGCTGGCGACAAAGAAACTTTTGAGCCGGTCTTCGCAGCGGTCGCACTCGCTAGCTTCGCGGCCGACGAGTAGTTGGAACGCGCAGCGCATGCGCCGGATATTGTCGGAATCCGTGATCGGGGCCGTCGACCAGTTTTCCGTGATGCTGCGTTGCGCGGTCATGCCGAACAAGATCGACAGAATCGGAAAAGCCCCGCCGCCCTGCATGGCCCTGGTCAGAGTGGGGCTGTAAGTGGGGCTGACATTGGCGCCCGCTGTGTCTTGAATGTTGACGGTGCCGGCGGAAACCACGGAGAATGATGGCATCGCCCCCGAATTGACCTCGAACCGTGCCACGTTGTTCAGCACTTGCTGATAATAGATATCCGAAATGGTCAGATTGGTCGCCACAGTGCCCTGTTGCAAGACGCGCTGCGTGGCGCAGCCGCTGGCACTCAGCGCAAAGACCACCGCGACGACGCACAAGGCGCGTGTCGATGGCCAGGCTCGGTTCGGCGTCGCCAGCGGAAGCACAAGACATCACAGCAATCAATGCTGCTAGCACGGTAACGGGTGTGGAACCTTGCAGATAGTATCGGCTTTTCCGGTTGGGCAAATGAAGGAGAAGGCGTCATGAACATCCACGGTAAGGTGGCCATTGTCACCGGCTCGGGCGGGTTGGGGTCGGGTCGGGCCGAAGCGCGCCGCCTGGCCCACGAGGGAGCGGCCGTGGTCGTGTCCGACGTCAACGAGCAAGGCGGGCGCGAAACCGTGCGATTGATCGCAGCCGATGGCGGGCGTGCGGCCTTCTTTCGTGCCGACATGAGCATCGACGCCGAAGTGCGGGCACTAATCGACTTCGCGGTCACAACCTTCGGCGGCCTCGACATTCTCATCAACAACGCCTCGGCGCCCTACCACATTGGGAAGCCGCTCGAGTGGTGGTTCGAGCCGATCCAGGTCGATCTGCTGGGCACGATGTCGACCATTCGCTATGCCATCCCGATCATGCGCGGTCGTGGGGGCGGCGCGATCGTCAACATTGGTTCGACGTCGGCGTTAGGGCATGGCCGCAAACACTCCGGATCGCCCGCTTATGACGTGGGCAAGGCCGCCGTCACGCGACTGACGACGACGCTCGGCTGGCTGCGCGAGAAGGACAACATTCGCGTCAACTGCTTCGTGCCCGACTGGGTGGCCGTGCCAGAAGTATTGGAGTATTGGAATTCGTTGACACCCGATGAGCGCCGCGAACTGGACGTGCCCGAGGTGCTGACGACGCTCGACGAAGTGTGCGACGCGGTGCCGGAGCTGATCACGAACGACGAGCTCGCCGGCCGCATCATGGTCTGGTGGAACGGCCAGCCGCGCCGGCTGATCGCTGCCGGCGACGTGGGATATGCGGTGCTCGAGTAGCCGATGGCGCGAGGCGCGTGGTGCCACTGGCGTCTCGCCAGTGCTTGGCTTACGGACACTGGCAAAATGCTGGTGGCTCACAGTAAATGACAATTAACAACGGTCGCTCCATTACGCCGTGCGGCGCCAAGGATTCGCATACACCAGCCGATAGCCGGCCGCCCGGGCAGCCAGGCCGTTGCCGATTGCCACGAATAAGGTCGCGACCTGCACGCCGCGAAAACCTGCTACGACAAACGGCCAATCGGCGGGCCGAGTTCCCGTAAGTTGGATGTATGCCCAGCTTCCCGCATGTACGAGCACCTCGCTCAGTGCCAGCGCCGCCACGATCGACCAGCGAAGTCGCTTCGTGCCGAGCATGGCCCAGAGATATGGCAGTCCAAAGGCGACCGAGATGCACGTCAGTGCCAACACGGCCATACCCAGGGCACGCGCTTCGTAGTTAGGCGCAAGGCCCCGCGCCAGCGCCAACGGAACTGCGAAGTACGCAGTGATGCCAAAAACAAGCGCGAGTGAGAGTTGGCGATTCGGCCGATCGGGTGACCCGAGCGAAGGTGCATTCGTAATCCGCAGTTTTAAGACTCCCCGCAGCGTCCAGAACGGGATTTGCACCAGGTAGAAAACAATGACCGCGAACAGCCAGCCCCCGGCAATGCGCCAGAAATCGTGGTCGTCTCGTGGCGACAGATAAAAAGGCTCACGGGTTGTCAGCCTGGGTCCAAGTGCAGCGAACAAATAGATACTGCATATCAGAACCAAGGTTCCCACGAGCAGTCGGAGCAAATTCGAACCCGAGAATAGCGCCGTCCAGATCGCCAACACCACGATTTGAGCGAAGAAGCAAGCCAGAAAGAATCCCTCGACCCAAGTGTTCCAAGTAAGTGGGGCGGTCCAAGCGGTCATGTCGATTCGTGTATATACTGCCACCTCTGACGCCAGGAGTGCCACGTCGAATGCCAGGTTCGCCAAAAGAACGGCACTGACAAAGGTCAACTCGCGCCGTGAGATTTGCCAAAGAGGCTCGCGCGAAACGATAGCACGTTTGTTTAGATCAACGCTCGACGATTGCTCGTCAATAGGTGTCGTCTCGGGCATTCCAGAATCCGAGGGCGGCGGCACTGAGGCCGACCTTTCGACGAGGCTCCAGCTATAGAAACAGGCATTCGGCTCGACAGAAAGTGTAATCTAGCTTCGGGTCGCCACGAAGCAGATAAGTCGGCGAGCGCGTGAATTGGCGCCGACCAGCAGCGTCACCGCTGGTCTTTTCGCCTATGCCGCCGTACGAAGCTGACGGCGCAGACGAAAAATATATTGCAACGTGCGGCGGGTTAGCCGCACTTTGCCGCGCAGCGACCCGCCCCCTTTGGCTTCGCCGTGATTTCTTGTGGCGAAGTGGACTGGCTGCTCGAGGATCTTCAAGCCCTGTTGCTGCGCCAGGTACAGCAGATAAAGGTCGAGCGAGAAATCCCAAGGGGCGTCACTCATTTCGTCCAGCAGCCCGCGATGGAACAGCTTGGGCTGGGCATTGATGTCTTGCAAGCGCGACGTCAAAGCGGCCGAAGCCACCCAACTCATGCCTACCGTAAACGCATTGTCGAGCCAAGCGCGTCCCAAGCGGCGGCCGCGCACGAAACAGCGCCGAGGCTCGGGCTCGGCCAGCAGCCGGTTGAATGCCAACAGCACGTCCGCCGGATCGGTCTGCATATCGGCATGCGTCCAGGCCAGGTACTCGCCATTGGCCTGGCGCAAGCCAGAAAGAATGCCGAACCCGTAGCCCTGATTCACCGGCACGTCGACCACACGGGCGAACGCGTACTCCGGGCGGGACAACACATCAGCGAACACGGCAGCCGACCGGTCGCGCGAGCCGTTGTTGACCAGCACCAACTCGACACCCTCCTGGCCAGCAAGCACCGCGCGAAAACGCGCCAGCAGCGCCGGAATGTTCTCCGCCTCGTTGTAGCAAGGGACGACAATCGATAACTTACACGAGGCTTGCATGGCATCTTCTCCAGCAGGCGGGTCGGATTCGGTTTATGGGCAGGGTCAGCGGCAAGCGTATGGTTGAAAAAAACTCAGTACCCGCCTTCGTGGCTCTGGAGCCCGACGCTCGGCTGACGTCGCTCATTCAAGATTTAAAAAACCAAACTCGCTCCATCGCGGGCGAGCAGTTGTACTTGGCCGACCCGCCGCATCTGACCGTTTATTTGGCCGCGTTTCCATCGACAGACGTCTTGCTCGAGCGCTGGCCGCAAGTGGCGGCTCGCCACGACGACCTGGCCGTGAATCTTGTTGGCTGGCACGTGTTCGAGGCCGACGCGCTGACCAGTTGCCAGACACTGGTCTGCAATATCGCGAAGTATGATAAGGCTCGCTTGCGGAAGCTGCAACGGGAGATCGTCGACCTGCTGGCACCGGTCCGCGACCCAGCGGCGTCGGCCCAACGCTTCGCCGGGCGAACGGAATTCCTGACGGACGATCAGCGGTCGTGCATCGAGCGCTACGGCTTTCCGTTTCTGAGTGACGGCTGGGAGCCGCATTTCACGATCGGTTCGATTCGCTCTGCGGATTGGCCCGCCGTCTGGCAGGCATTGGAAGCGAAATCGCCGCACGGCGCGTACTATTGTGCGCGCTGGCGATTGTACCAATTGGTAGCCGGCAAACCGGTGGCGCTGGATGGGCTAGGCGATCACTGATAGCACAGTGCCTAGAGCCTGCTTCAGGCAGCCCGAGACTTGCTCATCACCGACTGCCAAATATCGGGGCGCTTGGTGCAAACCGCGTCGACAGGGTAGGGGGCCAACTGCGCGGCATATTCGGCGATCGTCTCGACCGGCCGCCCCTGCAATTCGGGCGAGACGGCGCACAACTTGAACGCCGACTTCAATTGCTGGTAAGAGTTTTTATCGAGCGGCATGCGGCTGAAGCAATCGATCCAGGCCCAGTCGACCTTTCCAGCCAGCGACATTGCCCCGGCCAGCGGTTCAAGCTCCGAAAATCGGACGGCGATGTTGTGTTCACCTTGCTGGTTCAACAGCCGGATCATCGGAAACGAGCAATCCAGCAAGAAATAGTTGGAAATGTTGAACTGGCGAATCAATTCCAGCACGCGGTGCTCGATGCGCTCGCTCTTGATGTTGAGGATTACCAGAGCATGCCGGTAGTGCGGCAGCCAGGATTCGAAGTCTTCGCCGTCCTTGAACGGGTCGTGCTGCAAGATCAAACGGTCGCCTGAATCGCGCAGATCGATTTCCACCCCATACTGCGGCGGAACCTGCTTGAGTTGTGCGATAGTGTTGATCCGATGGGGAATGCAAAGCATTTTCAGGCGGCCTCCCGCAAGCAAGAATCGCTGGTGGTGGCAAGCTCCGCGCGGCGCTCGCGGATGCCCACGCGAAACGTGACCAGCCGCAGCCCAAGGAAATTGAGCACCATCGTCGTGCCAGTCGCGGTGAGAACGGCCAAGATCTTGAAGCGAGATCCCAGCACGAACAGCGCTGCGCTATTGATCGCGATATTCACCAGCAGAGTCGTCGCGTACAGCGCCACATAAGCGGCCGGTTCGCTAAGCGAGCGGCGCGCGGAGCCGAAAGTCCAATACTTGTTGCCGAAGTATCCCACGACCATGCCCGCCAAATAGGCCAGCCCTTTGGCCGTGTGGACCGATATGGCCAATCGCTCTGTCAGTAGCAAATAGCAGGCGAAATCGGTCGCGGCGCTGCTGCCGCCGATGATCAAAAATCGGCCGACGTGCCGGCGGTTTTCGGCTGTGTTGTAGCGGTCCATACCTGATCGAACTAGCAAGAACATTTTTTTTCCTGAACAACTACAACTACAACTGAAAGACGACGGTTCGGGTTGGCAGCTTATGCCGCGTTGGGGACCACGGCGAAATACCGCTGCCAGCAAAGATAATCTTCCAAATCTTCCGGCGTTCCCCAGCCAATGTATTTGTCGACCTCGAACACGGCGACGCGACTGCCTTCGGCCAATAGCACGTTGGGGACCGAGTCGAGATAAAACTCGTTGTTGACCCGATCGTTGTTCGCCACCAGGCGGTCGATTCCGTCGAGCATCAGCCGGGCCGTGCGAAACCAAAAGCAGCCACTGATCACATGGTCTTCGAGCGGTGTCGCCGAAAGCGGTTGTTTTACGGAGATGTCGAGTACCCGGCCCGCACTGTCGGCACGAACCCAGCCGTATGCCTGCGGCCGCACCAGCACTCGAGTGTCGTGGCGATAGGTCCAAACGAGACAATCGATTTTTGGATCGGCCGCGAGCCGCTGCCAGCGGTCGCGGTCGTACAAATGCGTATTGTCGCAAGCCGCCACTAGCACGGGCTGATCGGGATCGAGATGCGAGCCGGCCAGCCGGACGCTGCAAGCCTGCCCGGCCGTCAAACCGGGCGCGACCACCACTTCGCAATTCGGAAAATGGCCGCGCAGTTGTTTGTCGATCTTGTGTTCGGCCACGTGGTCCGGGTGACAGACAAAGATCGCCCGATCCGCGGGCGGCAGGT
>JAYVCO010000206.1:0-5222 GCA_043749935.1 Planctomycetia bacterium | reverse complement strand
GCCAGAGCTAGCCTGAACCGGAATGACTTGCTCCGTCGAGGTCGGCGGAGCAGGTATGACCGATGGCGGCGGCGGTATGACGATCTGTTGTCGTTCGAGCGGAGCCGCCACTTTTCGCTCGGGCTGAACGGCCATCGTCCGCATTTGTCCGGTGATTTTGCGATCGGCCGACGGCGTGTCGTCCGTATCCACGCCACGGCGCGGCGGCGCGCTATCACCCAACAGATCTTGGCGAAGCTGCTCGAATCGCTTGCTCAGTGGCGTGGCACGGCGCGGCGGCGAGTCGTCGTCCTGCGCCCATGCCGGCGAAGCGCAGTAACCGCTGCAGATTGTCACCAGGACGAAAAAAGTGCTTCGGCCAACCATGGGCGTTCTTCCCTAAACGGAACGGATAGCTACGTGACCTCGACTCCATTTATCGACCCGGAAAGTTTGCCGATTGAGCAGACTTTGTTGGATTTCCCAATTTCTCCTCGTGCCATCACGCCTGCTGGCAAGCGGCCCGGCAATTTGGGGGAGATCCGTCGTTGTCGCGATGGTGATTGCACTCGCCATCGCGGCTGACTACGTTAATGGGGAACACTGCTGCGTTAAGATTACTGCCGCTCGAACCACCCCCCCGCCTCCCAAATGTGGAACCCCTGCCATGCAGTTTCTACTCTGCCTTCTCGCCCTGACCGCCGTTGGAGATGAACCGTTCCGCGCGTGGGTTCCGGCATCGACCGATGCCGCCACACTGCCGGTCACGATCGGCAAGCGTCTGTCGCCGTCCGAGCTAGCATCGTTAGCAACCAGCAAACCCACGCTGCCGTTCGCCGAACTGACGGCCGGCGTCCGCACGCCTGACGGCGCCACCTGGGTCGGCTCGCGCAATGGGCTGATGGTTCTGGCGCCTGGGGAGGCGCGCTGGCGACTGTTTCATTCGCAGCGCTGGCTCAAGAACGACGACGTGCAAGATCTAGCCGTTACCGCGCAGGGAGACGTCCTGGCCAAGACGCCAGCCGGAATCAGCCGGCTTGTCCAGCGACAGATGACGCTCGACGAAAAGATGGCGGGCATCAACACCCTCTTGCAAAAGCATCACGTCGAGAACGGCATCATCGGCTCGATTCATCTGAAACAGCCGGGCACTCTCGAAGCCGGTTATGAGCAACATTCGAACGACAACGACGGGCTCTGGACCAGTCTATACGTCGCGGCCGAGGCATTTCGCTATGGCGTGACTCACGACCCGGCGGCCCGCACCAACGCCCGGCGCTCGCTCGAGGCTCTGATGTTTCTCGAACGCATTACTGGCATTCCGGGCTTCGCCGCGCGCAGCGTCGTGCCGATCGAGGAAGACGCGCAAAGGTATCGCGGCGAGTGGCACCGCTCGGCCGACAACCGTTGGTGGTGGAAGGGTGACACGTCGAGCGACGAAGTCGATGGCCATTATTTTGCATACGCGATCTATTACGACACTGTTGCGAACGATGAAGAGAAAAAGGAAATCAGCCAGTACGTCGCGCGGATTACCGACCATATTCTGGATCACGACTTGCACTACGTCGGGCCTTCCGGCAATCCCACGACATGGGGCGTCTGGGCACCCGAGGAGTTGAACCATGACCTGCGCCGCGTCGGCGATCGGGGCCTCAATTCGCTCGAGATTCTCTCGCACCTGAAAGTTGCCGAGCACATCGTCGGCAAGCCGCGCTACACCGAGAAGATTAAGGAGCTGATCGAGAAGCACAGTTACGAAACCAACACGGTGTTTCGCAAGCTCGGCTGGCCGCTAGAACGAGAGAACCACAGCGACGACGAATTGGCGTTTCTGGCCTACTATCCATTGCTGATTTATGAGCGCGACCCACAACTGCGGAGGGTCTATCTGACCAGCATCAGGCGATCGTGGACTGCCGAACGGCCGGAACAAAGCCCGCTGTTCAATTTAATTTACGGCGCCGCCTTGCAAGCCAGCACCTGGACCGACTACTCGAAGCGTCCCGATGCGGGCCTGGTCAATCCGAAGGAATACGACCGCGACGAGTGCATCGCCTGGTTCCGCGACGTGCCGCAAGACACGATCAGTTGGACCGTGAAAAACAGCGAGCGACAAGATGTGCAAATCGCCGGCAAGAACCGTTTCGGCCGCCCCCGTGCAGTCGCTGTTCTCCCGGTCCACGAGCGCGCCCTGATGCGCTGGAACGGCGACCCCTACATGCTCGACGGCGGTTCCGAAGGCCACTCCAAAGACGACGGCACCGCGATCCTGTTGCCATATTGGCTGGGGCGATATCATCGGCTGATTGACTGAAACAAAGGGGACGGGAGTCTTTAAAAAACAATGACTCCCGTCCCCTTTGTTTCACCGTGTACCATTGCAAGCTATGCGCCAATCATTCAAGAGTTGCACCCACCGCTGGGGGTTGAAGCGATACGCGGCGTCACTGGCCGCGATGCTCGCGATCGTCGCCACGAATTCAAGCCTCGCGGCAATAGCAGCCGACGACGCGACGCCCGCTGGCCAGAAGATTCAATCCGGTCCCGACGATGAAGGCCGCGTGAACGGCGAGCCCGCCGCGGAACAGGTTGTCCGTGGCGGCGTTGTCGTCGACGAACAGGGCAATCCGGCCGCGGGCATTTCCGTTACCGGTTACGGCGGCGAAGAACGATTCGACAGCACCGCCACGACGAATGCTCAGGGACGTTTCACCCTGCTGTCAGTTCGGTTTTTCGGCCCCATGTTCATCGTCGCCAAGGAACCACAAGGCCGGCAAGGCGTATTCCATTGGGCCTTGGATGACGCCTTCGGCAAGGGCGCGATTCGCATCACGCTAAAACCGCCGCGCAAAGTCAATGTCCTGGTGGTCGACGCGAAGGGCGCGCCGGTCGAGGGCGCTCAGGCGGCGGTCCAAGTGCGTTCAAGAATGCTGACCTCCGGGCTGACCGACACTTCGGGCCGTTGGAGCGCGGAGATTCCGGCCGACGCTTACGTCGGACACGTATTCGCCTTCAAAGCGGGAGTCGGCTTCGACTATTTCAGCACCGCCGAGAAGAGGGGCGATTACGTGCGTAAGCTGCCACCCGAGAACGTCACGTTGACGCTTTCGGGCGCCCGAACCGTCCGCATCACGGCAGTCGACACGGGGGGCAATCCGGTCCCAGGGCTGCGCATCATGCCCTTGAATTTGCAATTGCCAGGCCAGGCCGATGAAGTGTCTTTGGCGTCTGACTGGGACCCCACGGTTTCCCTGACCGATGCCGCGGGCATGGCCGTGTTCGATTGGCTGCCGCAAGTCGTTACGAAATCGATCCACTTTCTCCCCTATCCTTCGCAGTATCAGGCGCCCGACCCTGCCAACGTCGAACCCAAAGGAAATGGGACGACGGAAACAACGCTGTTGGTGAAGCGCAAATCGCGATTGACCGGCCTCGTGCGGCTCGCCGATGGTCGGCCCGCCAAGAATTTCAAGATTCGAGCAAACGGCGTCGGAGCCAGTTGGTCAAATGAGGAAACGGTGCAATCCAAGATGGACGGCTCGTTTGAGATGACGCTCGCCAGCGATCTGACATACGTCGTCGCGCTAGAAGACGACCGTTGGGCGGCGCCGAGCCACGTCGGCGTGATCGTGCGCGAAGGCCACGAAGTGGCCGACCTCGACTTCACACTTCACAAAGGGACGATCATTCGCGGGCAACTGACCGTGGGCGAAAACCTCGCGCCGGCGGCTCATAAATACGTGTCCCTGTGGATGAACTCAGGTTTTGTTCCGCCTATTGGCCCAAATGCGGGACGGCCTATCTATCGCTCGCAGATCAATCGCAGCGGCATCACCGATGCCGACGGAAAGTACCGGTTTTGCGTCAGCTCTGGAACCTATCAGCTTACGCCGTTTCTGCCCGCAGCCGTTTTCTCTCGGGTCGAGGTGACGGTCCGCGACGAGCGCGAAATCGTGCATGACTTTCATCTGCCGCGTCCGCCGGGTAAACGTCTCGAAGGGCAAGTTGTCGATGCCGAGATGCAGCCGTTCGCCGGCGCGCACCTGACCGGCGCGCCGAAAGCTTCGCAGCTCGAATTCCGCAATGTCACAGCCAAGCATGATGGCAAGTTCGAGTTCGAAGACGCCTTGATTCCATTGGTAATTCACGCGCAAACGACAGATGGCTTGTTAGCAGGCGTAGCACGCATTGAAACCGACGACCAGCCGCGCAAGATTAGGCTAGGTCCGACGGCGTCCGCGCGTGGTCGATTGTTGGATGCCAATGGGCAAGCGATTGCCGGCGTCAACGTTCATCATCGTATTTGTTACGACGGGCAACAGATCGACATGGACGCGATAAAACTCGATCGGTACTACACGGCGCCGGGGATTACGGACACGAATGGCCGGTTTGAACTCCGCGGCCTCGTGCCCGGCGAGCAATACGTGCTTGAATACGAACCGCAGCCAGACAGCTACCGCTGGCTGCCGTTGACAACGATCCGCGCGCTCAACACCAAAGTCCTGGAGCTAGGCGACCTTCGAACAAAAATCGCCGATTGAATTGGCCCAATTCTGTAGGTCATGCCGGTGGCATGACGAATTGTTTTTGCATCCTCAATTCGGCGCTGACTCCGCATGACGGACGTTTCCGTATGATCGTGGTCTCCGATTGGTAATCGTCTCCGATTGGTTCATTGGCCTCAATCCCAACGGGATTGCATCATCCAGCCCAGGGTTGCGTCTCGCTACCCTGGGTTGCTAAGGACACCCACCATGCCAACCCTGAAGGGGTTGCATCCGTGATTGCAAACAGCGATACGACGCGGGTCTGATGCAACGCTTTCAGCGTTGACCCGATTCGCGCGGCGCCCAAGCACCTGGTGTAGCCGCCAAAGCATCAACCCCAGGCTGAATGATCCGCCCGTTGGGATCGAGTCGATCCGGTCAATCGCCAGGCCACCGGGCCATCAACGCGGCCGAACGACGCTGTTTACGCTCCTCCGCTTCAATTCTTATGAATTCAAAACACTCACGCGGAGACGCGCGGAGTGGGCGTCGTGTTCAAAATCAACCTCCGCGAACTCCGCGTCTCCGCGTGAACCCATTCCGTTTCAAAAAACTTTGAGACTCACGACCTGGATGATATTTCCCCCCCCGTGGCCTAAGAACTCACCTGGAAATCACCCCACGGCTTTGGCATACTCCTCGTAGGCAATTCGGACTGAGCGGGGCGTACGACGTTTGAATGCTGAAGCG
>JAYVCO010000205.1:0-2620 GCA_043749935.1 Planctomycetia bacterium | reverse complement strand
CATAGTCGACCTGATACTTGAACTGTTGATGCACGTCGATCTGCTTGCGACCTTCGGGCCAGAGACGAATGTCGTTCAATGCTTCGACTGCGATCGACTGTTTGCGAATCATCCACTTGGCTGAGAAGTTGGCCATTGGCATGCTGCCGGCATCCACGCGATAGACCAGCGGCTTCTGTTGTCGCGCGCCCAATTGGTGTACCTTGGCGGCCAGCGATGCGGAGATGGGATTCGCCTGTTGCTGAATGCTGGTGCCGTCCAATTGCGGGACGAGCGAAATGTTATCGGCCAGCAGCACGACAACCGTGGCCGGCCCAACGGCCAGTTGGGCCGCGGCGTTGCCCGCCGATTCTTTTGGTATCGGTAGTGGCCAACTCAGCGTGTCGGTCTTGGCATTCAACGCGGCGTGCGCTTTGAGCGTGAATTCAATTTTGCCGCTCAGGCTAGGCAGCACATTTTCTTCATCGGCGGCGTCTGCTGGTTTTTGCGTTGGCCGCACGCGATACATGCCGCCTTCTTGCCCCACGTCGTCCAAAGCGACGAGATTCGCCGGACCGACTTCATCGATCTCCCAAGCGGAGTCAGGGAGATCGAATTCCAGGTCGTTGAGTTTTGCCCGACCGATTTGATAGGTCCAGATGGCTTCGAGTTTGACTTTATCTTTTTCGACGATGTAGATGTACTCGGGTTCGACAACGATTTTGCTGTTCCGCACGGCTGTCGAGATCTTCAGATCGGGCTTGCCGGTGAATTCGAACGCGGCGACCAAATCTGGGCGGCGCCTTTCGTCCGGAAAGCGGTCGACCTGCCGCAAGGCGTTGCCCGGCTTGTCCCAGCGCAGCGTCATTTCGTCGGAAATGGCCAAACCAATCACGCCGTATTGCTTGACCGTTTGCTCGCCCGGCTTGGCCGATTGATCCTGCAACAACGTGAAACTGCCCAAACTGAAGCCTGCATTCTTCGCCGATTTTGGATCGTAGGGCCGTTCGGCTGCCAGCTTCACCGAGACAGTCTCTTTTTCCTTCAGCGGTTTGTCCAGCACGACTTCCACCGTCGGATTGTCTTTGCCTTCGATGGCGGAAACGGTGTAACCGTTCTGTTTGTCGGTTGCCGTTTTGTCGCTGATCCAGTTCGATCCGGCCGGCAGCTCCACGCGAAAACGATCGAAGGGCCCGCGCAACGTGCGAACGGCAATCGTGGCGTCGTACTTAATACTATGCGCCTCGCAGCGGGCGTAGATCGCCATGTTGGCGTCCAACAGCGGCGTGGAGTTCGTCATGCCGGCGTCAGCTTCGGTCCAGGCCAGTTTAAAGCCGTCGGCTTTCAAGTCGTTGACCGAGATCTCACTTTTGCCGGCAGACATTTTCGAAACATCCGCCTGTTGACTGCCGCTAGCCGTGGCGCCCAGTACTCTCGCTGGCACTTCCAGATCGAGCTTGGAGATCGCCGCATTCGGAACATCCAACTCTAGCTTGCGTTCGCCACGCGGCAAAGCCACGAGTAAAGATAGTGAAAGCTTGATGGGATAAACTTCCTTCGGCGTCTTGAGCGATTTTGGAATTTCCTCTCCGCGGAGCCAGACGACATAACCGTCGCCCGAGCGGTCGAACTGGATCAGATGTTCGCCATGTTCGGCTAGTTTAGGCGGCTCGCGAAGCGCCGCTTTGCTGAAATGCAATGGCACCCGAACCCAATCCGCGCTCGTGAGATAAATGTCTAAGTCAACGGTCAGTTCCGCTTGTTCGCCGCGCGCCACGCCTGCGATAATCATCTGTCGAATGCTGGCCAGCGGTTTGGTGATCGTTTTGTCCGCTGCCCGTTTTTCGGCTTGTTCGGTGATTTCTTTGAGCGTGACGTTGGGAACCGGTACCAGCTTGCCAGTGGCTTCGTCGCGAACGTACAGCAAGTCGGGTTTCACTTCCGTCAGCAGGGGCTTTTCGGGCTTGGCATCCGCCGAACTGGCGACGGGCGGAACAACTGCTGGAACGGTTGGTTTCACATCGGCCAGCTTTGTGTCTGCCGGAGCATGAGTGTCTGGTTTGACGACTTCAGCTTTATCGAGGGCTGGTTTGTCTGCCGCCGCCTTATCTGCCGCCAGCAGTTCGCCCGCCTCGGCAGCCTTCAACACGCCGGCGCGGACGAAGGCAAACGACCCCAGCAGAGCGAGGATCGAAACGATCACCCACAGCCGTTGGCCGCGTCGCCGCGCGAAATCAGCAGTTTGAGCCAATGAGATAGGCAAACGATCAGTTCCCAAGTTGGAATAGCCTGGAACACAACGGGTTGCTCGGATTCGAGCCAACTGCCCGCGCGATGCCATCCGTGGTAAGTAGTAGAAGTGCAATAATGTTACGCGCGGTCCACCCCTTTAGTTTACCCAACCGCTACCATTTCTTAAAGTATTTTGGGCGGACGGAGCCAAAGCGGGCAAAAAAAGAACCGTTTATCACGTTTAGCGAAAAATCGCTCCTTCGACCCCAGCCCAGGCCGGCTCCGGAACCCGGAAAAACGCTCCAAGGCGTTTGCAGCGTTGGGCTTGCCACCGGGCGGTGGCAAACCTTATGATAGCCGGCTGCAATCCTACCCCGACCGCAAGCACGCCCCTGGCGTCGCTCGGCAG
>JAYVCO010000204.1:0-3112 GCA_043749935.1 Planctomycetia bacterium | reverse complement strand
AGATCCATGCGATCGGCGGCGCGATCAAAGTACAAACGGGTGGCGTCGATGGCTCGCATGCGATTCCTTGTATTTGCTGGAATTGACTCGAAATGAATTGCCTGGGCCGAATTCGCTTCGGCAAGACCCGGCCGGTGCGCTCGACGAGGTACTCTAGGGAGGCGCTTGGGCAGGCCAAGAAAATCCCGGCCATGAAAATCATAGCCCGGCCCAACTTCGTGCTCAAGACACGGTGTGACCGCCAGCGGGCAGGTTAATCGGAAACGACGGGATTGGCTTCGCGATGCCAGCAATCAACCGCGAGTCGACCGCCGGTAATCGCTACATGCACCGCCCCAGAGGTCGAAGTGTGCAGCACCTGGCTGCCTCGCGATGTGTAGGCGGCCGTGACAGTTTCCAGCCGGTCGCGCTGGCTGCCGCTCACCACGGTCCACTCCGGCGTGCTCCAGTCGGCAAATCCCGGCGGGTCGCTGTAGGGGCTACCGTGATGAGGGGTCAGCAGCACATCGCAATCGTAGGGCACTTCGGCAATCACGTCGTCCAGTCCCGGACTTTCCAAGTCGCCGGTGAGCAGCAACCGTCGATTTTGAAACTCCACGGCCAACACGATGCTATTGGCGTTGTCGCTGCCCAAGACACCCTGTCGCGGAGGATGCAGCACTTCGAGTTGCGTGTCGCCACGCGTGTGCAGCCGGTCCCCGCTCCAAACCTCGCGCAAGGGCACGCCGGCGCGCTCGATCGCGGTGCGCAATTCCGATAGCGAGCGCGTGGAGCCCTCGAACATCACGGGCGAAACATAGACCACGCCGACTGGAAATTGTTCGAGCAAGGCGGGTAGCGCGTTGTAGTGATCGGCATCCGCGTGCGAAATGACGACGGCATCGAGCCGTGTGATTCCGCGCGACCAAAGGTAGCCGGCCACCGCGCGCGATGCCGACGTCGGCGAGCCCAGCCGGCCGGCGTCGTACAGCAAGGTTTGCCCGCCAGGCAGTTCCAACACCACGGCCGAACCGTGACCCACGGACAGGAACGTACACTCCAGGCGATCGACATCACGATGCGCCAACAGGGCGGTCGAGAATCCCACCGCCGACCAGCCGGCCAATAGCGCAAGGCACCAGCGCCTGGGCGGGGTCCAGTTTGGAACAAACGCCCAGCAGGCCAGCGCCGCGTAGAAACCAACCAGCCACCAATTGCCGGGCCCGCTGACCCACGCGTGATTGCCAGGCCAGTTTCGCGCCCAGCTCACGCTGGATTCCATCAAGCTCAAGTTCGCATCGCAAACCCAACCCAGCGGAACCGCAACGATGGGTACCAGCCACCCAAAGACGAAAATGCCAAACCCCGCACCCATCGCCAGCGCCACCGGAATGCTCAACAAAGGCCCCAACACGATCGCCACGGGCGAGATCAAGTGGAAACGAGCCATCACCAACGGGCAGATCACGATCCAAATCAGCAAGCTTACAAGCACCGCGCGCCCGGCCTCCCGAACAGCTTGCCGCACGAATCGTTCGTGCCAAGGGCGCGTGCCGGCGATCAGCCGGTCCAACGGATCTTGCGAGCGTTGAAACAGGTTCTGTCGCGAAACCCAGGCCAAAACCAAAACCGAGAGAAACGATAGTTGCGTGCCATGCTGAAACAATTCCGCGGGGTTCAGCGCCAAGACGACGAGCGCGGCAGAGGCAATCGCGTTGTACCCCAGCGCGCGACGGCCAAGAATCGTCGCCGCGCAAACGATCAGAACCATCACGGTGGCACGCACCACGGGCGGCTGGGCATCGGTGGTAACGGCGTAGAGCGAGCTGGCCAGAACCACGATAGCCAAGGCCCATCGCTGCGGCACCAAAGCCGCCCGCATCGCCAAGAATAAACAGCTCGCTAGAATTCCGACGTTCAGGCCGGAAATCACCAATAAGTGAATGGTGCCGGTCTCCATGTAGGCCTGCGTCTGGTCTGGCTCGAGTTCCTCGCGACTGCATAGGAACATCGCCGAGGCCAAGCCCGACCGCCGCCGGTCCAGATTTCTCCACAGCAACGAATCGCCCACGCTACGCAAGTGGTCGAGCGCCTGCGAAGGGTTCCAACGCGAACCGGGCGACAACGTGGTGACGCATTCCGGAAACTCGGAAGCGACCCAGCAAAGCCGGCGGTTGACGCGCGCGTACTGGGCATAATCAAATTCGCCCGGGTTGCCCGGCCGGCGCACCGAACCGAGTTGAGCGAACACCCGCAGCCGGTCGCCGGCCCGGACGTCGAGCAAATGACCGTCGATGTTCAACGTCGACGTGCCCGAAATCGGCCGCCAGATTTCACCATCACGCACGGCCAGCACTTCGACGTCGATCCGCGTGCGCTCGGGCGTGGCAATCGTGCACATCGCGTCCGGAGGTGGCGCCGGAATGCGCCGAGCGCCACGCGTGGCGCGAACTTCCAGCGCCGCCGGGCCCCCTTCTTCGCGCGCGAGCAGTCCGACGTCGTCTGGCGAGTAAAGCCACCAGCGGCAATGGTGCCAGGCCCCGGCCGTGCAGGTCAGCGCAAGCATCAGCGGCACCGCAGCCCAATCAGACCGGCCGAGACGCCACAAGCTGCACCAGCCCAGCCAGGCGATCAAAGCCGCCAGCGCCCAATAGACAACTGGCACTGGCGCGAGTCGATCCAACACGATCCCGCCACAAGCAGCCGACGCCACGATCACCAGCGGCTGGTAAGCCGATTGAACGACGGCGGGCTTGGCGGCGGATTTCTTCATGCCGGCTTTTCATTGGCCTTTCAGACGGCGATCGCTTGGGGCAATCTACCATCGCCGACCTCTCCCATCCAAGGAAAATCTTGCCGTTTGACAAGCCACGGTGGGTCAGTCTAAACCAAGAATTCTGGAAATAGCCGGTATGGAAACTTGACCCAGCCCTTATCGACCGCCATATAGAACGCCAGGACGAATGCCGGACGCCGTCGCTGCATTCGGCGTCTTTGCGCAAGCGGATTCTCCCATTGTTGAGCATGCTGGTTTGCACTCCTGCGGAAGCGACATTTGGCTCAAACTTTAAAGGATCGCATCATGCTGAGGGCGGCTCTGGTCGGATGTGTGATGATGTTGGCCAGCCTCTCA